>NZ_JBFRCN010000016.1:0-138627 GCF_040965835.1 Paraburkholderia sp. BR10872 | reverse complement strand
TAGCAGCACGCTCGAAGCCTTGAACACGGCCGTCGCCGCTTGCCCTGCGACGAATCCCAGCGCGTCCACGCTCGCTTCGGTCACGATCGCGGCGATCACGGTGCCGCCCGGCAGGGCGAGCGTCACTTCGGCGTTCACGGCGCCACGTTGCACAACCTCGATCGTCCCGCTGAGCCGGTTGCGCGCCGAAAGCCGCTCCGCGTCTGCCGCGCTCGCGACCAGCACGACCGACGTCGCCTTCACGAGCGCCACCACGGGCGCGCCTGCGGCAAGGCCGAGCGCTTCGGCGCTCTCGTGTGTGATCGTGGCCACGATGCCCTCGCCGCCGGGCAGCGCGATCGACACCTCGTCGTTCACCGCACCACGCACGATCCCCGAGACGGTGCCAAAGAGCTGATTGCGCGCGCTCGTGCGCATGGCGAAGCGGCCGAGCACGGCGAGGTCGCGCGCGAACCCGCCAGCGTACGCATCGCCGCCTTCGCCCGAAACGGCCCCAAGCGCGTGCGCCGCACGCTCGATAAAGCGCTGGTGCTCCCGCTCGATAGCGCGAAACGTCTCGACGAGCCGCAGCGCCCGCGGCGTGAGCGTCGTCCCGCCGCCGCCCTTGCCGCCCGTCGCGCGCACCACGAGCGCCTCGCCCGCGAGATTGTTCATGACGTCGACGGCGTCCCAGGCGCCCTTGTAGCTCATGCCGACCGCTTTCGCGGCGCCTGTGATCGAACCGGTTGCATGGATGGCTTCCAGCAGCGCAATGCGCGCCGCGCCGCCAAGCATCTGCTGGCCGGACTGAAACCAGACCGAGCCGCCCAGACCCAGTTCCGGCGCCTCGGCGGGTGTCGATGTATCAGTGGAGCCGGCGTCGGCTTGGCCGGCTCCGGCGGATGGTGAGTTCAGGTCAGTGGGATTCATCATGCGCAACATAAGCGAAAACGAGACGAACGAACGATGGTTCGGCGCGGCTCGCCAAACCGCCAATCCGCGCCAGCGATTATAGAGACGCATGTCAGGCGCCGCGCGCCACCTTCGGCGCACCCAGTTCGCGTAACAGGCGTTCGCCCTCCTTCGCGGTATAGCGCTTGACGGCCTCGCACCAGCCGCGTGCGAACCCAAGCTGATACGGCTCGGCGTCCATGCGCTCGAGATAGCGCAGGGCCACCGCGGCGTCGTTGCCGTCGCCGAGCACGCTCTGCAGCCGTGCTAGCGCGCGCGCCACCTCCATGCGCGTGCGGCGCGACGTGAGCGTGGCGAAGAATTCGATCGTGTAGCGCAAATACTTCGCGTTGATGCGCGCGCGATGACGGCTCGCCTCGTCGATGGCCGTGAGCTTTTGCGTGCTCGCGAGTTGCTCGTAGTAGCGCCGCACGCGCTTCTTCGCGTGGCGATGCAGCGAAAACCCGGCGCTGCCGGCGTCGTGCGCGCGTCGCGCGCGCAAGTCGAGCCACTGGAGCCACGCCAGCGCCGCGAGCGCATAGCGCTGCGAGGCCAGCGCCTCGCGCAGCCGCGCGCGCGCGGCGAGCCGCTGCGCGTTTGCCGCGTCGCGAATCGCGTCCCAGCGCCCCGGCTCGACGTCGGCGGCAGCGAGCGCAGGCAGCGTCGATTCGACGAAGACATCGCGGTCGCGCGCATCGCCGAGCAGGCCGCCGAGCCATTTGAGCTCCGGCTCGATGCGCGTCTCCCACGCCTCGTCGCACCAGCGCGAGAAAATGCGCATGGCGGTGCGCAGCCGCCGCTGCGAGACGCGCATCTGATGGATGAACTCGCCGTTCGTGCTGTCGCGCACGCCCGCGTCATTGCCGAACCACTGCACGCTGATGTTGCGCCCGATCGCCACGAGCGCGGCCTCGGCGGTGGCCGCGCCGGCCAGATCCACGGCTTCGGCCTTGATGGCTTCGGCGTCGCCGGTCACGCTGCCAGCGCTGGCGCGCTCAAGCGCGTCGGTCAGCCGCACGAATGCGGGGAGCGCCCCGATCAGGTCGCCGGCACAGGCAAACAGCGCATCGACGATAGGCCGCTCGTCCTCGCCTTCGGGCCAGGGCGCGCTCACGCGCAACTCGTGCAAGGCGGACAAGTCGGGCGGGGGCGCCGCATCCGCGCCGTGAGTGTCCCGAGCCACCATTTCTTGCTGCGCTGCCGACGGCTCGTGCAAGTCTTCGTCGAGCGTAAGCAATACGTCGATGCCATCGCGCGGCCACTGCCAGCGGCTGCGCATCGCCACGAGGGTGGCCGATGGAGCGAGATCGTCCGCGCTGCCCAGCGCCTCGCGAAACGGCTCGGGCGCGGCGTCGAAGAGCGCATGCGCGATGCCGTTCGCATCGAGCGCCGCCTCGAAGATCGGTGCGACCACGGTAACCCCAGGCGTATGAACGCGTCGGCTCGACACGACAACGCGCTGCGTGTCGCCGCGCGATTCGACCGCCACGCGCCAGCCGAGCCCCCGAAGGACCCCGCCGCGATCGAAGGCGACCGTCGTCACGCGCTCGCGCGCGTCGGGCAGCGCCACGAGCATCGGCAATGCCGCGCCCAGGCTGGCGGCCCGCTCCGAAGGTTTCGGGCTGGCGTGCGTCCTGGACGCCGCTCCCGTGGCGGCGACGGCTTTTGCGTTTTTTCTATCCGGCGCTGCCGGGATCACGACATCCAGCACGATTTCCAGAACGCGATCCATGAACGCTCCAGGGTTCTGTCGGGCGACGGCTTGGAACAGTGCAAGCGGATGGAGAACCAGGAACTGCGACGACGCGATCGATGGTACACGCGAGCGCGCCCCGATGCCCCAGGTAACGTCCCTGACGCTTCGGGCAATCGGAGTCTGATGATGGTCAAGACTGCCACGACCAGACGGTGGAAAAATAACGACCTGCCAATTTCTCCCATTTTGCCTGTCTGTAAGGAGTGTTGAGTGTTCCCTGAGTACAGAGATTTGATTTCGCGCCTCAAGATCCAGGACGACCATTTCGCCCGGATTTTTCATCGTCACAACGAACTCGACCAGCAGATCAAGAACATGGAAGCGGGTGTCGTGGCTTCGCACAGCATGGAAGTCGAGCAGCTAAAAAAGGAAAAGCTTCAACTGAAGGACTCGCTCTACCTCATCCTCAAAAAGGCGGCAAACGCCTGAGCCGGCCGGCGTCCAGCACTGGCCGTTAGCTGGACAAGCGGGCCGGCGCTGGCCAGCGGCGCGCAGGCTTTTGCCTCGGCGCCGCCCTGCCAATCAAGCCCCGACGACTTCCCTGCGTGCCATTGCCGCGCGCGCCTTCGATGCATCCGCGTTGAATGCGAGTCACTGCGCATGCACTCCCATCCCCGCATCCGCCGACACCATGCCCAAATCCATTCCCTACCCCGCTTCCGACGCCGCCAGCCCCGCCGCACGACTGCCGCTCGTCACGCCCCACAGCGCCGAATTGCGCACCGTCGACAGTGCCGTCGAATCCGCGAGCGAGACGATCGCAGGCGCTGTCCATGATCTCGTCGCGCGCATTCGCGCCGGGCACAATCCGCCCGCCATGCTGCTCGAGTCGATCGCAGCATTGATGCAAGGCATGTCGCCCGACGAAGCCGCCCAGTTGCGCAGTCTGATCCTCGAAGGCAACCCTGCCGACTGGCGCAACTCGCGCTCGCGCCACCCCGACGAGGAACTCGCCTCCGGCTGGCGCGAAGGCGGCTATCCGTATCGCAACCTGATGTCGCGCCGCGCCTACGAGCGCCAGAAGTACCGGCTGCAGGTCGAACTGCTCAAGCTCCAGGCGTGGGTGCGCGAAACCGGTCAGCGCGTCGTGATCCTGTTCGAGGGCCGCGACGCGGCCGGCAAGGGCGGGACGATCAAGCGCTTCATGGAGCATATGAACCCGCGCGGCGCGCGCGTCGTCGCGCTTGAAAAGCCCACCGAAGTCGAGCGCGGCCAATGGTATTTCCAGCGCTATGTGCAGCATCTGCCTTCGGCCGGAGAGATCGTGCTGTTCGATCGGTCCTGGTACAACCGCGCGGGCGTCGAGCATGTCATGGGCTTCTGCTCGCCGGAGGAATATGCCGATTTCATGCAGCAGGTGCCGGAGTTCGAACGGCAATTGATCCGGAGCGGCATCCATCTGATCAAGTTCTGGTTTTCGGTGAGCCGTGCCGAGCAGCGGCGACGCTTCAAGGAACGCAAGGTGCATCCGCTCAAGCAATGGAAGCTGAGTCCCGTCGATCTCGCTTCGCTCGACAAGTGGGAGGCGTACACCTTGGCGAAAGAGGCCATGTTCTCGCAGACGGACACCGCCGATGCGCCGTGGACGGTCGTTCGCTCCGATTGCAAGAAGCGCGCGCGGCTCAATGCCATGCGATTCGTGCTGCACAAGCTGCCTTATGCGAGCCGGGACGCAGAGGCGATCGGGGTGGTCGATCCGTTGCTGGTGAGTCGGGCGCCGTAGGCGGCCTTGCCGATTCACGGGTCTGCGCGCTTCCCCCAGATCAATGCCTCGGGGTGGCGTTCGAGGTAATCGGATAAGGCGTTCAGGCTGGCCAGCGTACGCCGCAACGCGGCCAACGCCTGATGAGCGTCGCTCTGCAACGGCGAATCCTGGTCGAGCATCGCTTGCGCGGAACGAAACGCCCGTTGCGCCGATTCGAGCGTCGAACGCGCACGCGGTACGAGCTCCGTATCGAGCCGCGCAAAGAGGACATTCGACTGCTGCAACGACGCGTCCAGGTTGCGCCCGATCGCCTGAAGCGGCATGCGGTCGAGCCGGCGCACGATATTCGACACCTGGTCCTGGAGTTCTTCCAGTGAGTTGGGCACCGTCGGCAATTCGACCGGCGAGCGCTCCGTGTCGACGCGCGCCGCGGGTGCGCGCGGGAAGATGTCGAGTGCGACGTACTTCTGCCCCGTCAATAGACTTCCCGTGCGTAGCTGGCCGCGCAGTCCCTGAGCGACGAGCTGGTGCAGCAGGCTCTTGCCCGCCGTTCCCGCACCGTCGCCGAGCGCGTCGCGGTAGTTGCGGCCGAGCCGCGAGGGATACAGGCTCAGCGTGACCAGCATGTCGAAACGTCCGCTTTCGGGTTGGAGGTCGATAGCGACTGCCGTGACCGTGCCCAACCCAACGCCGCGGAATTCGACTGGCGCGCCAACGGACAGCCCTCGCACCGACTGCGCGAAGCGCATGCGCACCACGGCAGGCGGACCTTCGTTCGCGCGCATCGCGTCAGTGCGGCTTTCCGCGAGCCGGAAATCCTCGACGCTCGTGGCGGACACTGGGCGCACGCTCCCACGCGGCGTATCGAATGCGAGGCCGCCCGCGAGCAGCGCCGCGGCCGGCGGCGTTTCCAGCCGCATGCCGCTGGATTCGAGCTTGAGTTCGACGCCGCTCGATTGCCACCAGCGCGTATCGGACGTGACCAGACGATCGAACGGTCTCCTGACGAAAACGCCGATACGGACGTTATCGCCACTGGTCACCAGCGAATAGCCGAGCACCTCCCCGACCTGCACACCGCGAAAATAAACGGGCGAGCCGGCATTCAGCGAGCCGAGCGTTGGGGCGCGAATCACGAAACGCGTGCCCTCTGCGTCGCTGGTGATGGCCGGCGGCGTGTCGAAGCCCGTGAATGTGTAGCACGCCCTGGGCGAATGAATGTCGATATCGACGTCGATCCAGGTTCCCGATACGGCGGTCAGGAGCCCGGAGATGTTCTTCACGTCGATGCGCGGACGCACGACCCAGAATTTCGTCCCGCACATGGCGATGTGTGGTCCGGCCGCATCGAGCCTCAGTTCGGCATCCACGCGCTGACCATCCGCGGACAAACGCAGATGCTCGAGCCGGCCAACGACCACGCCGCGATATCGCACCGGCGTTTTGCCGGCGACGAGCCCGGCGCCCGACACGAAGCTCACGGTTACACGGGTGCTGCGTTGCGACAGCGCTTGAGCGAGCATCAGGCCGCCAGCCAGGTTCGCCAAAACCCACGCGGCCCAGACTGCGGCATGCAACCACCGCCGGTCACTCACAACTTCCCCACGACGACATGCCACACGCGCCTCGCAAATCGGGATGCAAAGGCGAGCGCATGGCCAACCGCGCATGCAAAGAAGCTGAAGAGACTCACGGTGCGTTGAAGATCTGGCGAGAAAGTCGATGGGGTTCGGACCGGCGGCGCCCTTTGCGCTCAGGCGGCTTCGCCGTTAGCGCAACTGCTCGACGAGCGCATCGGCGCCCTTGTCGATGCCGGTTTCGGCCGCGCTCAGGGAGCCGAAGGCAGCGGGCAGATTCATCGCGTTCGGGTATTGCTTTGTCACGTAGGCGCGAAGCAGACGCCCCGACGCACTGTCGTACACCTCCACGGCATACGACACCGAGCCGCTAAACGCTCCTTTGCCGCCCCGGATCGCCTGAACGCCGTTGTAGAGATTGCCCGCGATGTCGAAATGCATCGCCTGGCCGATCAGGGCAGTCGTTTTCTCCGCGCCGGTCAACGTGAGTTTCACGCGCAGCGTCGCGGGCGACGGCTGGGTCGCCAGGTCGAAACGCTTCGATAGCGTGTCGGCAAACGTCTTGTGCATGTAGGCGGCGAGCACGTCCTTGTCCGAGTCCGACAGGTCGCCGAACTGATTGTCGGCGCCTTGATACACCGCGACCGGATCGACGATGACCTGCGAGTAGCGCGACCAGAGCACCGGCGCCGCATAGCGGAATGGCGTCTGCGCGGCGTCGTGATCCCGGTTCTCCTTGAGCTGGGAGGACGAGGCGAGGCTGTTATAGGCCACGGGCTGCACGCCCGCACACGCCGACAACATCAGGAGTACTACGCAAGCCGACGACATGTGAAGAAAACGGTTGTTGAGCACGAAGGCATCCTTTTAAAAGTTGCCGGATACCGCCTGGCATCCGGCCGAGTCCACGACGAGACGAAGCGTAGCATCGGTCTCGGAGAATGTAAACCGTCTATCCGGTTTGTTTGTGGAACGATGCAGGGGTACAATCGCGCCCATGGATAACCAGACACGTTCCGAGATTTCCCGCAGAAAGGCGATTGACGCGGCGCTTGCGATCCTGACCCGCGACGGGGTCGGCGGACTGACATTCGATGCGCTCGCACGCGAAAGCGGCATCAGCAAAGGCGGATTGCTACACCAGTTCCGTAACAAACTGGGCGTGCTGCGCGCGCTGCTGGATCGTCAGCGGGAACAATTCGAGCAGATCGCGCAAGATCACCTGGCGGCGGGCGGCCAGGCCCGGGCAGAACCGGTCCTTTCGGCGCAGATCGCGATTTTCAGGGAGTCGATCAACCAGCCGGACTCCGTCGCGCGCGCCGTGCTCGCGGCCCTGGTCGAAAGCCCAGCGCTGCTCGAAGACCTGAAGGCCCAGGACGCGGCCAAGATGGAACAGCTGCAGGTCGAGGCCCGCGACCTCGAACTCTCGTTGCTACGCTACTTCGCCGCGAGCGGCATCGCGTTCAGCACGCTGCTCGGGCTGTCGGCCGTGCCCGACGCGCTGCGGGAACGGCTGTTCGACCGCCTGCTCGACGAGAAGAAGTGGTGACGTGGCTGCCGCGCGGGAGCAATCGCGCGGCCGGCTGACGGCCGCGTCAGGCGGCACGCTCCGCGCTCAGGTCGCGTACTGCGCCACCCCGTTCCCGAACGACCAGTTCTCCCGCGCGACATCCACGAGATTCACGAACACGTCCTCGCGCCTCACCCCCGGATCGCGCGCGAGGTTTTCGGCAATCTGCGCGAACAGCGCCTTCTTCTGCTCCTGCCCGCGCGTGTTGTTCACGGCGATCTGAATCATGACCAGATCGTCGCTGCGCTCGATCCCGAGGTAATGCCGGCCGAACACGAAGTTATCGGCATCGTGCTCGGTGAGGATCATGAAGATGTCGTCTTCGGGCGCCTTGAACACCTCCATCAGCGCTTGATGAATGCCCTGCGTGAGCGCCTTGCGATACGTGGCGGGCTTGCCTGCGCGAACCGCGATACGAGTGAACGGCATGTCGATCTCCTGCTTCGGTGGGTTTGACATGACATCAGCTTAGGTGCGACCTATCATAATAAACAGGCATAGATAGATATTTCATCCATTTTCATCTGAAATGAAACCACTGGATCTCGACGCCGTGCGCGCCTTCGTGCTCGTCGCCGAGCTGCGCAGCTTCACGCGCGCCGCCGACGCCCTCGACACCACGCAATCGGCCGTGAGCCTGAAGCTCAAGCGCCTCGAGGCGCATCTGGGCAAGCAATTGCTCGAACGCACGCCGCGCGTCGTGCGGCTTTCGGCGGATGGCCTCACGTTCCTCGCCGCCGCGCGCGACCTGCTGGGCGCGCATGAGCGCGCGCTCGGGGCGCTTGCGGGCGACGAGCGGCGGCTCGCGCTCGGCCTGAGCGAGCATGTTGCGGACGCCAACCTCGCCCGCCAGCTCGCCCAGCTTCGCGTCCATGATCCGGGACTCCTGATCGAGCTGCATCTGGGGCTCTCGGCGCATCTGCTCGCGCAGTTCGACGAGCGGCGGCTCGATGCCGTCATCGTCCGTCAGGAGGAAGAGGAGGCGCCGCGCGGCGATGCCCGCCGGCTCTTCGCGGAGCCGCTCGTCTGGCTCGCCGCGCCGCAATGGCAGTGGCAGCCCGGCACGGCGCTGCCGCTCGCACTGCTCGCCGCGCCATGCGCGGTGCGGGCCGCAGCGACTCGCGCGCTCGACGCCGCGGGCGTGGCGTGGACCGAAGTGTTCGTGGGCGGCGGTGTCGCCGCGGTGGGCGCGGCGCTGGCCGCTGGTCTCGCGGTTTCGCCGCTGGCGCGCCGGGTCGCGCCGCGCGAACTGATCGACGTCGGCGCTCGGCTCGGTTTGCCCGCGCTGCCGGTTTCGCAGGTCCTGCTTCACTCGCGGGTGCGCGAGCCGCGAACCGCGGGGACGCTGCAATTGTTCGCGTCGGGGCTCGGCACAGGCTAGATAGCGTTCAGCTCAGGATGGGCGGCAGCGCGTGCGGCATGGGAATCGCACTTTTGGACGCGGGCGCCGCGCCGGAAGCGGGATGATGCACACGGGCTGCCGCGTGGGCCTCGCCGGGCGTGAGCCATCAATACACCTGCCCGCACCTCGTCTCTCCCCAAAGCCGTCCCAATGTCCGGCGAGGATTATACCGAGTCAAAACTTGCAATAATCCATATATGGACTAATATCTACTAAAAGTTCAATTCAGGACTCGACCACCATGTCACCCGCCACTGCTTCCGTCACACCGTCGCGACGCCCCCGCGCCGAACCTTCGCTCACCGAAATGTCGGCGGCGGGGCTCAGGGCGTTCTTCAACATTGCGCGCGACTGGGACCTGAGCGCCGAAGAGCAGATTATTCTGCTCGGCTCGCCGGGCCGATCCACGTTCTTCAAGTGGAAGCAGTCCCCGCACACCGCCCGGCTGGGCCGCGACACACTCGAACGCCTTTCGCTGCTGCTCGGCATCTACAAGGCGTTGCAGATTCTCCTGCCCCAACCCACCTCCGCCGACACCTGGATCAAGCGTCCCAACAGCGCGCCGCCCTTTGGCGGACGGCGCGCGCTCGACCGCATGCTGGCCGGCAACGTCAGCGACCTCGTGGCGGTGCGCCAGTATCTCGACGCAATGCGAGGCGGCTGGGCGTGACGCAAACGAACTGGCAAGACCGCTGGCGCAGCGCGCATCTCACCTGGTCACCCGCGTTCAGGGTGATCCCCACCCGGTTTCCAGCCGTGAACCTGTTCGACCGCGTGGCTTCCGCGGACGACTTCGAGGCGCTCTACGCGCTCGAAGCGCTCACCAACGACCGGCTGCGCACCGAAACCGGCGACCTCGACCTCGTGCCGCGCGAGGAGCGCCGCTTCGGCCCCGGCTACGGGCCGATCATGGCGGCTTTCACGCATCTGAATCCGCAGGGCAGCCGTTTTTCCGACGGCACCTACGGCGTGTTCTACTGCGCGCGCTCGCGCGCCACCGCCGTGGCGGAAACGCGCTATCACTCGGGGCTTTTTCTCGCGGCCACGAACGAGCCGCCCATCCGCCAGCAAATGCGGCTCTATACGGTGATCGCACACGGCGAGGTAATCGATCTGCGCGATGACCCCGCGCTCGACCCGGGCGTGCTCTCGCCCGACGACTACACGGCCGGCCAGGCGCTAGGCCGCGCCGCCCGCGAGGCGCGTGCGCCGGGCATTGCGTATCCCTCGGTTCGCGACGAGGACGGCCAATGTCTCGCCGCCTTCAGCACGACGCTGCTGCGCGCGTGCCATCACGCGGCGTATCTGGAATACAACTGGAATGGGCACACCATCGACATGGTGTTCGAGTTGAACCGCATCGTATGAGCCGAGCGGCCAACGGGAGACCGGCAGGCGCGAGGCCTCAGGGAAGCACGATCGCGGCCGCGCCGTGCGCGAGCGCCTCGACCTGCGAGACCGACAAGATGCGCGATGTGAGCGCCTCGACCATGGTGAGGCGTCCTTCGGTGATGAACGCTCCGGTGTCGATGAACACCTGCGAGCCGATCTGCCGCACTTCACGCACCGGCGTATGCCCGCAGAACGTGAGCGAGAGCGCATGGCGCGCCGGATCGCCCGTGCCGAGCACGAGATCGCGGCCCCAAAGCATGCGTTCGCGCACGTCGGAATCGAACTGGCCGCTGTCGAGCGCGGCGTCGTCGCCGAAAAATTCAGCGTGAATGATATTGAATCGCTTTTCGCCCTCACCCACCACGCGCGCGAGCGGCAATTGGCGCAGCCGTTGCGCGTAGTGCACGAGTTCGGCGTCGGGCACGCTCTGCGCCCAGCCGCCGCCGATGCCATACCAGCGGTTGCGCGGCATCTTCCCTTCGGCTACGGCGCACAGTGCGTCTTCGTGATTGCCGAGCACGGCGTAGAACCACGGTTTGTCGAGCAGCGCGAGCGCCTGTTCGCACTGCTCGCGCTCGCCGCGGTCAACGAGATCGCCCACAGAAAACAGCCGGTCACGCGCGGTGTCGAACTCGACTTCGCGCAAAAGATAGCGCAACGCCTCCACGCAACCATGCAAATCGCCTACTACGAAGTCGCGACCTGCAAGATTGGCGGCATGGTGCTGCACGAGAGCGTCGGGTGTATGCGTCATCACTTCATCATAGCGCTGTGTGAGTGGGCCATATGAGCGCCAAATATCGTATCGGTTGCGATTGCGACAGGCGCGTCACAAAGCAGACAACACGCAAGCGGCGTGCCTGCGTTCACAGCATACGCGTTTGCGGTTATGAGTGCCGCCGCGAGCGCGGCGCAAAGCCCCGGCGTTACGGTGAGTTACTGGGGCTGGGCACGCAGCGCCGCGACCTCGCCCGCCGTGAGCGTGGCCTGCAGATCGCCGAACTGCGTCGTCACGTAGTTGGAAATGGCTGCCACCTGTTCGTTGCTCAATGCATCGCCGAATGCCGGCATCAGCACGTCGCTGTCCTTCGTCTGGCGCCGCACACCGTGCAGGATCACCATCGCGAGGTTGTCCGGTCTCGGCGCGCCCGCGACGCTGTTATGAATGAGCGATGGATACGCGCCCGGCGCGCTTCCCCCCACGCCCTCGCCGGTCCAGTGGTGGCAGCTGGCGCAGTTCGCCACGAAAAGCTGCAAGCCGCTCACGGTCGTGATCGTCGTGCCGCGCAGCGCGGTGATGTCGTTCACAGCGGGCTTGCCCCAGGCATCGCGCGGCCGCGTCACGCCGCCCGAAACCGGCGGCAGCGCGCGCAGATACGCCACGATCGAGCGCAGGTCCTCATGCGTCAGATATTGCGTCGAGTGCTGGACCACGTCGGCCATCGGACCGGCTGCGCTCGCATGCCCCGCGGCAATGCCCGTGGAGAGATAGGCGATCAGCGCGTCGTCGCTCCAGTTGCCAATGCCGCTCGTGCGGTCGGGCGTGATGTTGTAGGCCTGCCAGCCTGCTTGCGTCGCGCCCGAGAAACGCTCCGTCGTCTTGAGACCCTGCATGAAGTTGCGCGGCGTGTGGCATTCCTCGCAATGCGCGAGGCCTTCGACGAGATAGGCGCCGCGGTTGAATTCGGCGCTTTGCTTCGGGTCCGGCACGAAGCGGCCTTCGTTGAAGTTGAAGAGATTCCACAAGATCATCAGCCAGCGCTGGTTGAATGGAAAGCGCAGCTCGTTCGCGGGCGGTGTGTAATGCACCGGCGCGATCGTATTCAGATAGGCGCGGATCGCAAGCATGTCCTGCTCAGTCATCCGCGTGAATTCGACGTAGGGAAACGCGGGGTACAGCCGTTCGCCGCCCTTGCCAATGCCTTCATGCAACGCGCGTATGAAGTCGGTATCGCTCCACTGGCCGATGCCGGTATCGGGGTCCGGCGTGATGTTCGGCGTGTAGATTTTTCCAAGCGGCGTGCTGATGGGCAGGCCGCCCGCAAACGGCCGGCCTGGATCGGCGGTATGGCACGCAACGCAGTCGCCAATGCGCGCTAGATAGGCGCCGCGCTTGATGAGCTCGGGCTTGTCGGCGTCCGCAATGGGCGTCGACGTGTCGTCGCCGCGCGCCGTGGACATCGGCAGTTCGTCGACGGGACGCGAGTTCGACTCGTGCGAGGCGTGCCACGCGATATAGAGCGCGAAGGCACAGAAAAGCGCGGCCGCGAGAGCGGCACGCGCGCGTCGCTCTCGCTCGTGATTCGTGGTGGCCGCTGTGGAGGACTTCGCTGTTTTCATCGTCTGGCTCGTATCAAAGCTCGTGGCGCAGCTTGTCGGCCAGCTTCAGCGACAGCGCGGCAATCGTCAGCGTGCAGTTCACCGAGGCGGCCGAGGGCATCACCGCGCTGCTGGCGACGAACAGATTCGCATGATCGTGCGTGCGGCAATCGGCATCGACGACCGAATCGGCGGCGTTCGCGCCCATGATCGTCGTGCCCATGATGTGATTGTTGGGCGCGAAGGTATCGTCGAATGCGATGTCCGTGCCGCCGAAAAGCTGCGCGATCTGCGCATAGAGTTCATGCGTGTTCGCCGCGCTCTTCTTGACGTAATCGTTGATCGAGTAATAGATCTCGGGCTGTGGAATGCCGAGTCCGTCCTTGTGTTCGCTCGAGGGCAGCACGCGGTTCTGCGGCTCGGGCAAATGCTCGTGGAAACTGTTGATGGTGAGCGTGCGCGACGTGCGCTCGCGTATCTCCCGGTCCAGTTCCGCGCCGGTCAAGCCGTTCGCGATGAGCGCGGCCGTCACGGCCATGGTGGGCACCCCGTTCGACAGATGCAGTTTCTTCGCGGCATACGCGGAGCGGAACGCACCGTCGCGGAAGTTCACGACCGAGGTCATTTCCATGGGCCCGCGCCCCGGCCACAGCGGTTCGTTGGCCATGAACGTGATGCCCGTGCCCGGATGATCCATGAGATTGCGGCCCACCTGCCCGGAGCTATTGCCAATGCCGTGCGCAAACGCGTCGCTCTTCGACATCAGCATGAGCTTGGGCGTCTCGATGCCGTTCGCGGCGAGCACGAAGAGCTTGCCGGTCACACGCGTGCTTCTGCCGCCTGGATCCTTGTAGTGAACGGCGGTAACGAGCCCTTTGTTGTCGGCCTCGATGCGATAGACCACGGCCTGCGGCACGAGCTTCGCGCCCGCGCGCTCGGCCTTGTCCGCGTGAACCACGCCGTTGTACATCGCACCGATCGGGCAAATCGGCATGCAGTTGTTGTTGCCGCAGCAGGTGGGACGCGCATCGAACGGGCGGCTATTGCGCGCGACCGGCTCGGGCACCACGTGAAAGCCATTCGCATTCAGTACTTGCGAGAAGCGCTGATCCATCCAGGAAAGCGGCAGCATGCTCATTGGATACGGCTTTGCCCGCGGCGAGCCGAGATCGTACGTCGCGTCCGGACCGGACACGCCCAGCTCCTCTTCCGCGAGCTGATACCACGGCTCCAGCGTCTCGTAGGGATAGGGCCAGTCGCGACCCACGCCGTACTGCGTTTTCAAACGAAAGTCCGCCGGCAGCAAGCGCCACGCGGCGGCGGCCCAGTGCCACGTGGTTCCGCCCACGAGACGCAAATATTGTGAGTTGTACGGATAATCGCCCTTCTGCACGAGATACTCGTTGGGCGGCGCGTATTCGGGATGCGGCGCGTAGCTCACAGACGGATACGGCGTGGCGAAATCGGCCTTGGCGGGCGAATTGCGGAAGTTCTCCACGATCTGCCAGCGCGCAACGCGCGGCCCCGCTTCGAGCAGCACCACGCAAGCGCCGGCCCGGGCGAGCTGGTGCGCCACCAGACTGCCCGCCACGCCGGAACCGACGACGACCACGTCGGCGCAACGTCCTGTCGCCATTGTCGACCTCATCCTTTGGCTTTCGTTGTGGTGGCCTGGCGCGGCCGTGATGTATGTGCCGGTTGCTCCGCTATTCGCCTGCGGGTTTGTGCTTCCAGTGGAACGGCACGTCGCGGCAATACGAGGGAATCGTGAGCACGTCGTTGACGGGGTCGAACATCAACGCCTTTTCGAAGGCCACCACCTGCACCTTCGGCATCTCGCCCACGAGACCGAGATACCACGCGCGCATGATGTCGCCCACCATCGATGCGAGCTCCGGCTGATCGGGCTTGAGCGCGGCGGTCACGGTATCGGAGGGCACGCCGCCATGACCTTGAATCCAGGTGTTGAGCGTCGCGACATTCGCGTCGAACTGACTGCTCGCGTGGCCGAGCGCGGCATAGACGCGCTTGCCGAGCACGGCGTCGAAGCTCGTGCGGCCAGTGAGGCGCTGCGATAGCTCGATGAAGGCGTCATAGCCGGTACCGGATGCGCTCGCCGAGGTGGCCGCGAAAGCGCGGCCCACGCCGAAAGGCGCGCGCGAGCGCCCGGCAGCCGCGAAGGCGAGCAGCGCCGCTGCGCACGTTCCCGAGACGAAACGCCTGCGGCCAGGACGGCCGAGGCCCTCAAATACAGCAGGAAGATCGTGCGGCGCCTGAGACATCCCGTGTTGTGTCACCTCTGTCATGGGCACTCCAGATGACGTCGATCCCGCCAGGCTCCCCTTGGCTGGGGGCGAAACACGCTTGCCGCCGGCGCGGGCGGCGCCTGAAAACAGGCCATACGAAAAACGTTTGCTATCGTCGTTCAACGCGGATAAATGCATATGCACCGTCGTTGCGCTGACTGCGAGAGCGCGCTTGCGCGTTGCGCAAGCAATATAGCCCCTTATGGCCCGATAAGACAAACCGAAAGCTTGCATGCCCGGCATAACAGTGAACAGCGCGTCACTCCGGCGGACCGCGCACGGTAGAATCGCCGCAATTGATTGCTAACCCGCGCGACCCCGGGCCACGCCATGAACTTCATACCGCTGGTACTGCGCAACCGGCCGCACTTGATGATCGCCATCGCCGTGGGCGTCGTGCTCGGCTTGCTCTCGCCCGCCTCGATCCATACTTCCGCGCGCGTCCTGCTCGGCTGGGACGCCACGGTATGGACCTACCTCGTGCTGATCTGGCTACACATGGTGTTAGCAAACGAAGAGAGCGTGCGCGCGAACGCCCGCCGCGAAGACGAAAACGCGGGGACTGTGCTGTTTCTCATCTGCATCGCAACGGTGGCGAGCATCGTCGCCATCGTCATCGAGCTGGGTACGACGAAGGATCTCGGCACGGCCTCGAAAGTGCTGCATTCGCTGCTCACGGGGCTCACGCTCATCGGGGCGTGGTTCCTCATTCCCACCATCTTCACGCTGCACTACGCACGCCTCTACTACGGCTCCGATCCCAACGAGCCCGCCCTCGCGTTTCCCGACAAAAAGCTCACGCCGAATTACTGGGACTTTCTGTACTTCTCGTTCACCATCGCCTGCGCGTCGCAAACCGCCGATATCGGCCTGCGCGGGCGCAGCGCGCGGCGCGGCGTGCTCGCGCAATCGATTTTGTCGTTCTATTTCAACGTTTCTGTGCTAGGCCTGTGCGTGAACATTGCCGCGAGCATGGTCGGTAGCTGATCCGTTTTTCTCCGCTGCAACCGATACCGGCAATCGCCGCCGGGTTCTCCGCTGGATTCGCCCGCCTTTGCGCCCAGGCTTTGCGAACATGCGCCTGCAGGCGGCGGCGCGCGCCTGGCTCGCTCATGGGCATGTGCCTTGCTCGATTCCCCCGCAAGTCGCCACGCGGCGCAAGCGGTTTGGTTCCGGCCTGCTCTTGCACTACTCTGAACAGGTGCCTGTCCACCACGCGCAGCGCGGCACGCTCCGGCAGCCCCCGGGCGGCGCGATCGCATTTCGGCTAACCCCGACTTGCATCCCCTTCGCCTGACGTACCTGGAATACGACCGATGGAACCCCCCCACGCCTATGCGCCGCGGATCTACTTCGTCCATTCCGTCCTGGCAGGACCACTCGACGCGTGGCCGGCGCACATCGCCCGCGCGGCGTCGCTTGGCTTCGATCACGTCCTGATCGGCGCGCTGTTCGCCTCGGGCGCGTCGGGCGACGACCGCATTGTCGCCGACCACGCGCGCCTGAACGCAGCCTTCGGCAGCCAGCTCTCCGCCGACGACGCCGTGCGCGAACTCGCGCTCGCGGCGCAATCGCGCGGCGTCACGCTGCTCGCCGATCTCGTGCTCGACCGCAGCGCCGCTGACGGCGTGCTCTACGCTGCGCATCCCGAATGGTTCCATCCCTTCGAGCCCGAAGACGCGCGCCTCGACCCACGCCACGGCCACAGCGAAGCCAACGTGGCCTATGCCGATTTCGAGCGCGCGAGCGCGCCGCTCATCGCATGGTGGACGGCGCGCGCCATCGCGCTGGTCGAAGCGGGCATCGGCGGCTTTCGCGTGGACTCGCCGCACCGCACGCCGCCCCACGTGCTACGCGCGATCTTCGATGCCGTACGCGCACGCTTTCCGCAAGCGCGCTGGCTCGCCGCGACACCAGGCCTGCCGCGCGAAGCGATCACGCACCTCGAAGGTGCGGGCTTCGACGCCGCCTTCTCCTCGCTGCGCTGGTGGGACTTCTCGTCGAGCTGGATGGTCGAGGAGCACGCCGCATTGCGCCGCGTGGGCTCACCGATAACGTTTCCAGAAGCGCCCTATGGTGCGCGCTACGCGCACGATCAGGAAGGCGCCGCCGATGCGCGCGCGGTCGAGCGCGCCTATCGCCGCATGCTGCGCGCGGCAGCGGCACTCGGCACCGGCTGGCTCATGCCGATGGGTTTCGAATATGGCGTGGACGAAGCGACCTCGCACAGCGGCAACAGCACGCAGACGTGGGAAGCAGCGAAAGCCCGCGCGCCCTTCGATCTGAGCGCCGATGTCGCGCACGCCAACGCGCTGCAACGCGAAACGTGGGCGCTGCAGACCAACGGTGAACTGCGCGCACTCAGTGGCCCTGGCGCCAGCGTCGCGGCGCTCTTGCGCGGCGACCGCGCGGACCTGCGCGACGCGCAAGACGCCATCCTCACGCTCATCAATCCCGCGCTCGCCGCGCCTGTGCGCGTGGATCTCGCGCGCCTGCTCGACGGTGTGCCCGGCGGCTTCACGCGCTTCGCGCCGCTCGACGCCGAAACGCTGCGCGGCGCGCGCCTGCCCGCGCCGCGCGACGCGAGCGCTATTCCCGATGCGTTCGCGCTGCCCGCGGGTGCATGCTGGATGTTCCGCGCGCTCGCGAGTCCGCTCGTAGTGCTCGCGCCGCCCGAAGATCGCGGCAAGACCGACACGAGTGGACACAAGAGCGTGCTGGAAGCGATCGCCGCGCCGCGTATTGCCATCGAGAGCGCGCAGCCCTCGGTCGATCACGGCCGCTTCGCCGCGAAGCGCACCGTCGGCGAGCGCTGCGAAGTGCGCGCGGCCATCTTCGCCGAGGGCCACGACCGCATCGACGCCGCGGTGCTCTGGCGCGCCGCCGACGAAACCGCCTGGCACGAGTCGCCGATGACGCCCGTGCCGCCCGCGGGCACCGACCTGTGGGCGGGCCACATTCCGCTCGATCGCATCGGACGCTACGAATACGTCGTGATTGCCTGGCGCGACGACTTCGCCTCGCTTGCGGAACATCTGCACAAGAAGCGCGCGGCGAACCAGCCTGTCGATCTCGAACTGGAAGAAGCGAGCCGCCTGTTCGCGCTCGTGCTCGCCACTGCGGAAACGTCGGGCTCGGGCGACGACGACCAGAAGCGCAACAACGAAACGCTCGACGCCATCGTCAAGCGCTTCATTGCTGCGGACACCGAAACACGCTGCGCGATCATCGCCGCGCCTGCGACCGCAGCGGCCGTGCGCGCCGCGCGCCACCGCCCGTTTCTCTCGCGCGACACAATCGTCAATCGCGTGGATGCGGAGCGCGGCGCCGCACGCTTCGCGAGCTGGTACGAGATCTTCCCGCGCTCGATGAGCGACGACGAATCGCGCCACGGCACCTTCGACGACGTGATCGCGAAGATGCCGCGCATCCGCGAAATGGGCTTCGACGTGCTGTACTTCCCGCCGATCCACCCCATCGGCCTCGCCAACCGCAAGGGGCGCAACAACACGCTCAATGCGCAGCCCGGCGACGTGGGCAGCCCCTACGCGATCGGCGCGGCCGAAGGCGGCCATACCGCGGTGCATCCGCAACTGGGCACGCTCGAGGACTTCTGCCGCATGCTCGCCGCGGCGCGCGAACAAGGCCTCGAAATCGCGCTCGACTTCGCGATTCAATGCTCGCCCGACCACCCGTGGCTGAAGGCGCATCCCACCTGGTTCGCATGGCGGCCCGACGGCACGCTGCGCTACGCCGAAAATCCGCCGAAGAAGTACCAGGACATCGTGAACCCCGAGTTCTACGCGCACGACGCGAAGCCTGATTTGTGGCTCGCGCTGCGCGACGCGATCCTGTTCTGGGTGGACACGGGCGTGCGCATTTTCCGCGTGGACAATCCGCACACGAAGCCGTTGCCGTTCTGGGAATGGATGATCGCCGACGTGCGCGCACGTCACCCCGACGTGATCTTCCTCTCCGAAGCCTTCACGCGGCCGCGCCTCATGTACCGGCTCGCCAAGCTCGGCTTCTCGCAGTCATACACCTACTTCACGTGGCGCGAATCGAAACGCGATTTCACCGAGTACCTCACGGAACTCACACAAACCGAGGTGCGCGACTTCTATCGGCCTAACTTCTTCGTCAACACGCCCGACATCAATCCGCGCCATCTGCAGACTGGCGCGCGTTCGAGCTTCCTGATCCGCGCCGCGCTGGCTGCGACGCTTTCCGGGCTGTGGGGCGTTTACTGCGGCTTCGAGCTGTGCGAAGGGCGCGCCATGCCCAATTCGGAGGAATATCTGGACTCCGAAAAATATCAGCTGCGCGCATGGGACTGGCATCGCCCCGGCAACATCGTCGCGGAGATCGCCACGCTCAACCGCATCCGGCGCGCCAACCCGGCGCTGCACACGCATCTCGGCATCACGTTCCTCGACGCGCGCAACGACTCGCTGCTCTGCTTCGAGAAGGCCACGCCCGCGCGCGACAACGTGCTCGTCGTGGCCATCAACCTCGATGCCTTCAACGAGCAGGGCGCCGACTTCGAACTTTCGTGGGCGACGTTCCAGCGCTGGCACCTCGACGACCACGCCCCCCTCAATGTGATCGACGAAATGACGGGCGAGCGCTTCGAGTGGCGTGGGCGCTGGCAGCACGTGCGGCTCGACCCGCATGCGCGCCCGTTCGCGATCTGGCGCATCGAGCCCGCGACGGGCCTGCCGCGCGAAGAGCCGCTGCCTGAACACGCCGATGAGCACATCGAGGGCCATCCCGAACTGGACGCGGACTTCCCGCCCGGAGGAGCGACATGAAACGCGACCCCGCTACCCACGAGCCTGTCGCAACGAACGTGCAGACCGTCACGCGAGACTCTACCGCACACGATCCACACCATGAGGAACGCGGCACGCAACGGCGCGGCAAGGCGTCGATGCTGTCCGACGATCCGCTCTGGTACAAGGACGCGATCATCTATCAGGTGCACGTGAAATCGTTCTTCGATGCGAACAATGACGGCGTGGGCGACTTCCCTGGCCTGCTCGCGAAACTCGACTACATTGCCAGCCTCGGCGTCACGGCGATCTGGCTGCTGCCGTTCTACCCCTCGCCGCGCCGCGACGACGGCTACGACATCGCCGACTATCGCAACGTGCACCCCGACTACGGCCAGCTCGCCGACGTGCGCCGCTTCATTCAGGAAGCGCATGCGCGCGGCATGCGCGTGATCACCGAACTGGTCATCAACCATACCTCGGACCAGCACCCGTGGTTCCAGCGCGCGCGGCGCGCCAAGCCCGGCTCGAATCATCGCAACTACTACGTGTGGTCCGACACCGACCAGAAGTACCTGGGCACGCGCATCATCTTCATCGACACGGAGCCGTCCAACTGGACGCACGACCCCGTGGCCGGCGCGTACTACTGGCACCGCTTCTATTCGCACCAGCCCGACCTGAACTTCGACAATCCGGCCGTGCTGCGCGAAGTGCTGCAGGTCATGCGCTTCTGGCTCGACATGGGTATCGACGGGCTGCGTCTGGACGCCGTGCCCTATCTCGTGGAGCGCGAAGGCACGAACAACGAGAACCTGCCCGAAACGCACGGCATTCTCAAACGGATCCGCGCGGCCATCGACGAGCACTACCCGAACCGCATGCTGCTGGCCGAAGCGAACCAGTGGCCGGAAGATGTGCAGGAGTACTTCGGCAACGAAGACGAATGCCACATGGCGTTCCACTTCCCGCTCATGCCGCGCCTCTACATGGCGATTGCGAGCGAGGACCGCTTCCCGATTCTCGACATCATGAAGCAGACGCCGGACTTGCTGCCGAGCTGCCAGTGGGCGATCTTCCTGCGCAATCACGACGAACTCACGCTCGAAATGGTGACGGACTCCGAGCGCGATTACCTCTGGAACACCTACGCGAGCGACCGGCGCGCGCGCCTGAACCTCGGCATTCGCCGGCGTCTCGCGCCGCTCATGGAGCGCGACCGCCGCCGCATCGAACTCATCAACTCGCTGCTGCTCTCCATGCCCGGCACGCCCGTGATCTATTACGGCGACGAACTCGGCATGGGCGACAACATCCACCTGGGCGACCGCGACGGCGTGCGCACGCCGATGCAGTGGTCGTCGGACCGCAATGGCGGCTTCTCGCGCGCCGACCCCGAACAGCTCGTGTTGCCGCCGCTCATGGGCTCGCTCTATGGGTACGACGCCATCAACGTCGAAGCGCAAAGCCGCGATCCGCATTCGCTGCTCAACTGGACGCGTCGCATGCTCGCCACGCGCCGCGCAAAGCAGGCGTTCGGGCGCGGCACGATCCGCTTCCTGCGGCCCGCGAACCGCAAGATTCTCGCGTACCTGCGCGAGATGCCCGGCGAAGCGCCGATCCTCTGTGTGGCGAACCTCTCACGCGCGCCACAGGCGGTGGAACTCGATCTTTCCGAATTCGCGGGCATGTCCCCCGTCGAAATGACGGCCGACTCCGTGTTTCCGGCCATCGGGCAACTGCCTTATCTGCTGACTTTCCCGCCCTACGGCTTCCTGTGGTTCCTCCTGAGCGCCGGCGATCAGCGGCCTTCGTGGAGCCAGCCGACTTCGGAGCAATTGCCCGAGTTCGTGACCGTGGTGATCCGCGAAGGGCAAACCGGTGCGACGCCCGAAAACGTGCGGCTGCTCGAATCGGAAGTGCTGCCTTCGTGGCTCTCGCGTCGCCGCTGGTTCGCCTCCAAGGACAAGCCGCTGCGCTCCGTGCGCCTCGCGGCGCTCACGACGATTTACGGCGCGGGCTTCGCGTTCACAGAAATCGAGGCCGAGCTGTCGGACGGCACGAGCGAGCGCTACGTCCTGCCGATCGCGATTACCTGGGGCACCGAAATCACCACGCCGCTGCATATTCAGCTCGCGCTCTCGCGCGTGCGGCGCGGCCGCACGGTGGGCTATCTCACGGATGCGTTCTCGCTGCCGTGGTTCGCCTATGGCGTGCTGCGCAAGCTGCGCGAGCGCGCCACGGTACCCACCGTGCAGCAGAGCACGATCCGCTTCGAGCCGACCGAGCGACTCGACGAACTCGACCTTGGCGAGACGCCGGAGGTGCGCTGGCTCGCCGCTGAGCAGAGCAACAGTTCGCTCGTGATCGCGGAAACCCTCGTGCTCAAGATCGTGCGCCGGCTGATGGCGGGCGTGCACCCCGAAGCGGAAATGAGCCGCTACCTCACGAAGCTCGGCTACGCGAACACGGCGCCGCTCTATGGCGAAGTGGTGCGTGTCGATCCCGCGGGCGTACCGCATACGCTCATCATCGTGCAGGGTTTCATCGACAATCAGGGCAATGCGTGGGACTGGGCGCTCGACTATCTGCGCCGCACGATCGACGAACTCGCGCTCGCCGTGGACGACGACACGAGCGTCGACCAGGCGCACGAGGAGGAAGCCGTGCACGGCTACTGCGCGGTGATCGGCGCCATCGGCAAGCGCCTGGGCGAGTTGCACGCGATGCTCTCCCAACCCAGCGACGACGAAGCCTTCGCGCCCGTTGCCGCCACCCCCGACGACGTGCGCAACTGGATTGCCGACACCAAGACCATGCTCAACGAAGCACTCGACATCGTCGCGCAGCATACGGGCGAAGACGAGCAAACGCTCGACGAAGACGCGCGCGACCTCGCGCGCAGCCTGATCGATCGCCGCAAGGCGCTCGTCGCGAAGATCGACGAACTCGTGCCCGACGACACCAAGGCCGCGCGCATCCGCATCCACGGCGATTTCCACCTGGGCCAGGTCCTGCTTTCCCAGGGCGACGCGTATTTGATCGACTTCGAAGGCGAGCCCGCGCGAGCGCTCGACTACCGGCGCGCCAAGACCTCGCCGCTGCGCGACGTGGCGGGCCTGTTGCGCTCGCTCTCGTATGCGGGCGCCGCCGCGCAATCGACGCTCGAAAACGCGCCGCAGCAAGTCGTCGATCGCAAGCGCGCCCTGTTCGAGCGCTTCCGCGGCTATGCGGCCGAAGCATTCCTGAGCCAGTACCGCGCGGCCGTGGCAGAAGGACCGCTCACGCTCGTCAGCGCTTCGCACGAGCAGGCGCTGCTCGACCTGTTCCTGATCGAGAAAGCGGCTTACGAGATCCGCTACGAGGCGGCCAACCGTCCCACCTGGCTCGCGCTGCCGGTACGCGGTCTCGCGGCGCTGGCGGCACGCGTGCTCGGACTCACCCCTACGCAGTCCACGCAATCGCATTCCGGCGGAGGTGGCCATGGTTGAGCGCGCGGCCCAAGCCGGGCTGAATCTCCACGACGCCGACGCACTCGCCGGCGCGTACCACTCCGATCCTTTCTCCGTGCTCGGGCTGCACTGGGTGGACGGCGCCCCTTACGTGCGCGCATGGCTGCCGAACGCCTCGGGCGCGAGCGTGGTGGCGCGCGACCGCGCCCACACGCTCGGCGAACTCTCGCTCGTGCATCCGGCAGGCCTCTATGCGGGACCACTCGCGGAAGCGGTGCCCTACCGGCTCGTGGTCGACTGGCATGGCGTGAGCCAGGAAATCGAGGATACCTATTCATTCGGCCCGCAGCTATCGCACGAAGCGCTGGTGCGTCTCGCAGACGGGGACCCCTACGCGGTGCTCGAATGCCTTGGCGCGCGGCCCTTGATCTGCGACGGCATCCCCGGCGTGCGCTTCGCGGTCTGGGCGCCGAATGCGAAGCGCGTCTCAGTGGTGGGCGACTTCAACGCGTGGGACGGGCGGCGTCACCCCATGCGGCTGCGCCACGAAGCCGGCGTATGGGAGCTGTTCATTCCGCGTGTGGCGGCCGGTGCGCGTTACAAGTACGAGATACTCGGCGCGCGCGGCGCGGTCCTGCCGCTCAAGGCCGATCCCTGTGCGCTGCAGACGGAGTGCCCGCCGGGCACGGCTTCGATCGTGGCGCCCGTCGAGGCGATCGACCACTACGCGTGGCGCGATCACGAGTGGCTGCAAACGCGCGCCGAACGGCAGAACGCACGCGCGGCCATGTCGGTCTACGAGGTCCATGCGCCTTCCTGGCTGCCCACGCAAGGCGCCGATGCCCCCGCGCCCGACTGGGGCGCGCTCGCCGAGCGCCTGATCCCCTACGCGCAGGGCATGGGCTTCTCGCACATCGAATTGCTGCCCGTGGCGGAACACCCGTTTGGCGGCTCGTGGGGCTATCAGCCGCTCTCGCAGTTCGCGCCCACCGCGCGCCTTGGCGCGCCGGTGGACTTCGCGGCGTTCGTCGACCGCGCGCACGAAGCGGGGCTGGGCGTGATTCTCGACTGGGTGCCCGCGCATTTCCCGAACGACGCGCACGGTCTAATCGATTTCGACGGCACGGCGCTCTACGAGCATGCCGATCCGCGCGAGGGCTATCACCCCGACTGGAACACGATGATCTACAACCTGGGACGCCGCGAGGTGAGCGCGTTCCTCGTCGCTTCGGGCCTTGCGTGGCTCATGCGCTATCACGTGGATGCGCTGCGCGTGGACGCGGTCGCCTCGATGCTCTACCGCGACTATTCGCGTGCGCAAGGCGAATGGGTACCCAACATCTATGGCGGTCGCGAAAATCTCGAATCGATTGCGTTTCTCAAGCGCCTCAATCACGAAACGCAATATGTTCCGCAACGCCCCGGCGTCATCACCATTGCTGAGGAATCCACAGCATGGCCGGGCGTCACGGCGCGCCCCGAGGATGGCGGCCTCGGCTTCCAGTTCAAGTGGAACATGGGCTGGATGCACGACACGCTGCACTACATGCACGAAGACCCCGTCTATCGCCGCTATCACCATCACCTGATGACGTTCGCGATGGTCTACGCGTGGTCCGAACGCTTCGTGCTGCCGCTGTCGCATGACGAAGTGGTGCACGGCAAGGGGTCGCTGCTCGGCAAGATGCCGGGCGACCGCTGGCAGAAGTTCGCGAACCTGCGCGCGTATTTCGGCTTCATGTGGGCGCACCCCGGCAAGAAGCTGTTGTTCATGGGCGGCGAGTTCGGGCAGATGGCCGAATTCGATCACGACGGCACGCCGCACTGGAACCTGCTCGACGATCCGCTGCACCGCGGCGTGCAAACGCTCGTGCGCGACCTGAACCACCTCTACGCGAGCGAGCCCGCGCTCTACACGCTCGACTCGGAACCCGGCGGCTTCGAATGGCTGGTGTCCGACGACAGCGAAAACAGCGTGCTCGCGTGGCGCCGCGTGGACGGATCGGGCCGCGAGATCGTGGTGATCTGCAACTTCACGCCGGTGCCGCGCCACGGCTACCGCATCGGCATGCCGCAGCCGGGACAGTGGGAAGAGGCGCTCAACACCGACGCCGAAGTGTACGGCGGCTCGAACATGGGCAACGGGGGCCTCGTCAGCACGGAGGGCGTGGTGAGCCATGGCAAGCCGCAGTCGGCCGCACTCGTCCTGCCGCCGCTCGGCACGCTGATCCTGCGCCTGCGCCGCTAAGCCGGCGCAGCGGCGGGATTTGATCAGGAACCCGATGCAAAACGAAGAACAACAGATGGAGCATCGTCATGGCAAACGGTCCGCCTGAGCGCCTGCTGCCCGGCTCCCCCTGGCCGCTCGGGGCGACGTGGGACGGACTCGGCACCAACTTCGCCGTGTTCTCGGCCCACGCGTGGCGCATCGAGCTGTGCCTCTTCGACCCCACCGGCCGCAAGGAGCGCATTCGCTACACCTTGCCCGAATGCACCGATGAGGTGTGGCACGGCTATCTGCCGGGCGCGCATCCCGGCACCGTCTATGGCCTGCGCGCGCATGGCCCCTATCAGCCACATCTGGGGCACCGCTTCAATCCGCACAAGCTGCTGCTGGACCCTTACGCGAAGCAGCTCATCGGGCAGTTCCGCTGGTCGGACACGCTCTATGGCTACCGCGCGCATTCGAACCGCGTGGACCTCTCGATCGACCGGCGCGATTCCGCGCCGGCCATGCCCAAGTGCGTGGTCGTGAACGACAACTTCGACTGGTCGCGCGACCGGCGGCCCAACACACCGTGGGGCGACACCATCATCTACGAGGCGCATCTGCGCGGTCTGTCGATGCAGCGTTACGATTTGCGCACGCACATGCGGGGCACCTTTGCCGGGCTGGCCGCGCCGCGTTTCATCGACCATCTGCACAACCTCGGCGTGACGGCCATCGAGATCCTGCCGGTACACGCGTTTCTCTCCGAGCGCTTTCTGATCGACCGCGGACTGCGCAACTACTGGGGATACAACTCGGCCGCGTTCTTCGCGCCCGAGCCCAGCTACCTCGTGGGCTATGACACCGACGAAATGCGCATTGCCGTGCGCCAGCTTCATGCGGCGGGTATCGAAGTCATTCTCGACGTGGTCTACAACCACACCTGCGAAGGCGGCGAAATGGGCCCCACCGTCTCGTGGCGCGGCCTCGACAACGCCAGCTATTACCGCTGCGTGCCTGGCGACGAGCGCCACTTCATCAACGACACGGGCTGCGGCAACACGCTCGACTTTTCGCATCCGCGCGTGCTGCAGATGGTCGCCGATTCGCTGCGCCACTGGGTCACGTCATATGGCATCGACGGCTTTCGCTTCGACCTGGGCGTCACGCTCGGGCGCGAGCCCGCGGGCTTCGACCCGAACGGCGGCTTCTTCGACGTGCTGCGCCAGGACCCCGTGCTTTCGCAATGCAAGCTGATTTCCGAGCCGTGGGACGTGGGCCCGGGCGGCTATCAGCTTGGCAACCACCCGCCCGGCTTTTCCGAATGGAACGATCGCTTTCGCGACAGCGTGCGGCGCTACTGGCGCGGCGCGCCGGGCCAGCGCGCCGACCTCGCGGCGCGCCTGACCGGCAGCGCGGATCTGTTCGACAAACGCAAGCGCCGGCCCTGGGCGTCGATCAATTTCGTCACCTCGCACGACGGCTTCACGCTCGCCGATCTCGTTTCGTACGAGCGCAAGCACAACGAAGCGAACGGCGAAGAGAACCGCGACGGCCACAATGAAAACTGGAGCGCGAACTGGGGTGTGGAAGGCCCGACCGACGACCCCGCAATCCTCGCCACGCGCGCACGCGTGGGCCGCTCGATGATGGCCACACTCCTCATCGCGCTCGGCACACCCATGCTGCTCGCGGGCGACGAGGCTTGCCGCACCCAACGCGGCAACAACAACGCGTACTGCCAGGACAACGACATTTCGTGGTTCGACTGGGCGCTCGCCGAAACGCCCCAGGGCAAGGCCATGACGCGTTTCGCCGCGCGCGTGATCGCGCTGCGCCGCGAACATCCGCTGCTGCACGAAACGCGCTTTCTGTTCGGCGAGCGCGAGCTGATGCCCGGCGTGCACGACATCGACTGGTTCGACGAACGCGGCGAGCCGCTCTCGCCCGATGCCTGGCACGACCCGGAAGCAAGCGCGTTCACCATGCGACGCGCCGGAGCGGGACTCCACGGCCAAATGGAAGTATTGTTAATGATGCTGAACGCCTCGCAGGGCGCGGTGACGTTCGTCGCGCCCGCGCCGCGCATGGCATGGGAGGTGCTGCTCGATACCGCGCGGCCCGACGCAGTGCCCTACGCGCTGCCCGACACGACGTACGAACTGGCTGCGCGCGCGCTCGCCGTGCTCTGTGCCCGTCCGGCGCGTGCCGACACGCACCGGCCAGCGGGCACGCGCGGCGACGCGGCCACGCCGGACCCGCGCCGCACGCCGGGCGCCTCCGGGTCGGGCGCCCCCGCGGCCCCGGACCAAGCAGCCGCTGGATAGGAACAGGACGCAACCAGGAATCCACCATGTCCCCGCTTTCGCACGATCCGCACGCCCGCCAGTATATGCATTGCCTGCCGTTCGGCGCGCAGCTGATCGGCGCGGCGCACTCGCAGCCGCATACGCGCTTTCGTTTCTGGGCGCCGTCGTGTCAAACGGTGCAGGTCGTGTTCGAGAACGTGAGAGACGCGCCGCCGCTCGACATGACGCCGACCGGCAACGGCTGGTTCGAAGCGCAGGCGTCGTGCGGGCCGGGCACGCTGTACCGCTACTGCCTCGACGGCCAGCAACGCGTACCCGACCCCGCATCGCGCTTCCAGCCGCAGGGCGTGCATGGGCCGAGCGAAGTGCTAGACCCGCGCGCGTACGCCTGGCAGCATGCGCACTGGCAAGGACGCCCCTGGGAAGAGACCGTGATCTACGAGCTGCACGTGGGCGCGCTGGGCGGCTATCAGGGTGTAATGAAACGTCTGCCCGCGCTGGCGGCGCTCGGCGTGACGGCCGTCGAACTCATGCCGCTCAACGACTATCCGGGCGAGCGCGGCTGGGGCTACGACGTCGTGCTGCCTTACGCGCCGCACGCGGCCTATGGCAGTCCTGACGAACTGAAAGCGCTCGTCGATGCCGCGCATGGGCTGGGGCTGCAGATGTTCATCGACGTCGTGTACAACCACTTCGGCCCCGACGGGAACTGGCTCGGCCTCTACGCCAAACCGTTTTTCCGCCAGGACGTGAAGACGCCGTGGGGCGAAGCGCTCGACTTCGACCGCTTCGAAGTGCGTGACTTCTACTGCGACAACGCGCTCTATTGGCTCACGGAATATCGCTTCGACGGTCTGCGCATCGACGCTGCACATGCGATCGGCAACACCGACTGGTTGCGCGAGCTGGCCGACCACGTGAAGGCGCGTGTCGAGTCCGGCCGCCATGTGCACCTGGTGCTCGAAAACGAGCACAACGAAGCCAATCTGCTCGAATCGCACTTCAGCGCGCAATGGAACGACGACGCGCATCACTGCTTTCACGTGCTGCTCACCGGCGAGTCGGAAGGCTACTATCGCGCCTTCGAGGATTCGCCCATCGGCAAACTCGCGCGCGTGCTCGGCGAAGGTTTCGTGTACCAGGGCGACCCGTCGCCCGTGCACGGGGGCAAGCCGCGCGGCGAACCGAGCGCGCACCTGCCGCCCACCGCGTTCGTGATGTTCCTGCAGAACCACGACCAGATCGGCAACCGCGCGATGGGCGACCGGCTGCGCACGCTGGCCGACGACGACGCCCTGCGCGCGGCCACGGCAATGCTGCTGCTTTCGCCGCAAATTCCGCTGCTCTTCATGGAGGAGGAATACGGCTCGACGCAGCCGTTCCAGTTTTTCACCGCCTTCACCGGCCAGTTGGCCGATGCGGTACGCGAAGGCCGCCGCAGCGAATTCAAGGCATTCAGCGCGTTCAACGACGAAGCGAGCCGGGCGCGCATTCCCGATCCGAACGATCTGCAGACCTTCGTGAATTCGTCGCCGCTGGCCGACGCGCCGCTCGACGGCGAACGGCTCGAATGGATGCACTTCTATAAGTCGGCGCTATGCGTGCGGGCGCACCTGCTCATGCCGCGCTTGCGCCACGCGCGCGCGCTCGGCGCGACCGTGCTCGCCGACGACGCTGCGAACGGTCTCGCCGCGCTCGTCGCGCGCTGGCGCCTCGACGATGGCGAAACGCTCACGATCGCGCTGAACCTGGGCCGCGACGGCGTCCCGCTCGAGCCGCGGCCCGAAGGCATGGTGATATTCGAAACGCCGCCACGTGCGCGCGACCTTGCCGAAAATGGCCTGCTGCCCGAGAGCGCGTGCGTTGCATGGCTCACCGGCAACGTGCCCGAGTACTCGAGCGAACACGACGCGCGCATCGTGCATCGCGAGGAGCCCAACGCATGAGCACGGCGCGCCGCAGCGACACGCTCGCGACACTCGCCGCACGCGCGGGCTTCGAGGTCGAATGGACCGACGCACACGGCGCCGTGCAGCGCGTTCCCGACAGCACGCTCTCCGCTCTGCTGGAATGCGCGGGCCTGCCTTGCGCCAACGCCACGCAAATCCGGCAGAGCACCTCCGCACTCAATGCGGAACAGTCGACGCGGCGACTGCCGCCGCTCATCACCGCCGAATACGACAGCGCGATCGAACTGCCGCCTTCTGCCGTACGCGCGGGGAGCCACTATCGGATCGACCTCGAAAGCGGCGAGCATATCGAGGGCCGCTTCACCTCGCCGCGCGGCGAGAGCGCGTTGCTCGCGCCGCTTGCGGAGCCGGGCTATCACACGCTCACCGTCAACGACCATCGCCTGACGATCGCGGTCGCGCCGCCGCACTGCCATACCGTCGCCGACGCCTGGCGCGCACGTCACGGCGACAGCGGCACAGTGCCGCCGCTGTGGGGCCTCGCCGCGCAATTGTACGGACTCCGACGCAACGGCGACGGCGGCATCGGCGACTACAGCGCGCTCGCCGCGCTCGCCGCGCAAAGCGCGCGGCGCGGCGCGCAGGCGCTCGCGGTAAGCCCGACCCACGCGATGTTCAGCGCCGAGCCGGGTCACTTCAGCCCCTATTCGCCGTCGTCGCGCCTGTGGGTCAATGTCGCGCACATCGACCCCGCTGCGGACTTCGGCGCCAAGGCCGCGCACGACGCGAGCGCGGCCGCGAATGCGCTCGACGCGTGGCGCGAACTCGAAGCCGCGCCGCTCGTGGACTGGCAGCGTGCGTTGCCGCTCAAGCTCAAGGTGCTGCGCGCGCTGTTCGAGCGCTTCGACGCCGACGAGCGCGCGAGCGGCTCGCCGCGTGCCGCCGCCTTCGCCGCGTTCTGTGCGCAGGGCGGCGAGGCGCTCGAAGACCACGCGCGTTTCGAGGCGCTGCAGGAAGCCATGCTGCATGGTCCCGGCGGCGAGCGCCACTGGCGCGACTGGCCCGAGCCGCTGCGCGACCCGCGCAGCGCCGACGTGGCGACGTTTGCGCAGGAGCACCGGCGCGAAGTCGACTTTCACCGCTTCCTGCAATGGCTCGCCGCGCTCGGGCTCTCGGGCGCGCAGCGCAGCGCGCACGAGGCCGGCATGGCGATCGGCCTCGTCGCCGATCTCGCCGTGGGCTGCGACGGCGCGGGCTCGCACGCGTGGTCGCTGCCGCAGGACATGCTGCAACGCGTTTCGGTCGGCGCGCCGCCCGACATCTTCAACCAGGCCGGGCAAAGCTGGGGGCTCACGACGTTCTCGCCGCGCGCCATGCACAACAACGGCTTCCGCGCGTTCATCGACATGCTGCGCGCGGCCTTCGCCCATGCGGGCGGTGTGCGCATCGACCATATTCTCGGGCTGCGCAGGCTCTGGCTCGTGCCCGAAGGCGAAAGCGCGCGCCACGGCGCGTATCTGCGCTATCCGTTCGACGACCTCGTGCGGCTCATCGCGCTCGAATCGTGGCGGCATCGCGCGATCGTGATCGGCGAAGACCTCGGCACCGTGCCGCCGGGGCTGCGCGAGCGGCTCGCCGCGCACGGCCTGTATGGCATTCGCGTGCTGTGGTTCGAGCACGACGGCAAGGGCTTTCTCGCGCCCGCGCGCTGGGACCCGCACGGCGTCGCGACGACCACCACACACGATCTGCCGACCGTCGCGGGCTGGTGGAGCGGCGCGGACATCGACTGGCGCAACCGCATCGGCCAGACGCTCCCGCGTGCCGACGGACGCGACCCCGTCGCGCTCGACCGCGCGCGGCGCGCGACGGATCGCGTCGCACTCTGGCATGCGTTGCAGCACAGCGGGCTCGCGCCGCGCGACACCGAACCGCCGCCGGCCGACGAGCCGCCCGTGAATGCCGCGCTCGCCTATGTCGCGGCAACGCATAGCCCGCTCGTCACCTGCCCGCTCGAAGACCTGCTCGCGTTGTCCGACCAGCCGAATCTGCCCGGCTCGATCGACGAGCATCCGAACTGGCGCCGCCGCCTGCCGCTGCCCGTCGAGACGCTGTTCGCCGATCCGGCCGTCGCCGCGCGCGTCGAAGCCGTCGTACGCGCACGCGAGGCCGTTGCGCGCACGCGCGCCGAGCCGAGCGCCGGTGCAGGCGCGAGCGACGCCAACTCAACCGCGAACTCAACCGCCAGCTCGGCGCCAGGTGCGACCGAAAAGAAGCCGACGCCATGACACACCCTCGCGCGACGCTGCGCCTGCAGCTCCATCACGGCTTCACGTTCGCCGACGCGCTCGCGCAGCTCGACTACTTCGCCGCGCTCGGCGTGAGCCATCTCTACCTTTCCCCCGTCACGACCGCGCAGCCCGGCTCGATGCACGGCTACGACACCGTCGACTACGGCACGGTGAGCGCGGAACTGGGCGGCGAAGGCGCGCTGCGCCGCTTCGCCGCGAAGGTGCACGAGCGCGGCATGGGCATCATCGCCGACTTCGTGCCGAATCACATGGGCGTGGGCGGCGGCCACAACGCCTGGTGGCTCGACATCCTCGAATGGGGACGTCACAGCGCGTACGCGCGCCACTTCGACGTGGACTGGCACTCGCCCGACCCCGCCCTGCGCGGCAAGGTGCTGATGCCGTTTCTCGGCGCCCAGTACGGCGAAGAACTCGCCGCAGGCCGCATCGAGCTGAAGTTCGATCCCGCCGCCGCGCGCTTTTACGTGCAGTACGGGCCGCACGTGTGCCCGATCTGCCCGACCGATTACGCGACGCTCCTGCAGTCCGCGAACCGCGCCGATCTCAACACGCTCGCCGGACCATTCCAGGGCCTCACGACCCAGCCCGACGACCAGGCGCGCGCCAGCGCCGGTTGCGACGCGCTGCGCGCGTTCGTCGAGCGGGTCGGCACGGACCCCATCGACTTCGTTCTGGAATCCTATGCAAGCGGCGACCCGGTGCCGCGCGAGCGGCTGCACCGCCTGCTGGAGCGCCAGCACTTCCGGCTCGCGTGGTGGCGCACGGCCACCGACGAGATCAACTGGCGGCGCTTCTTCGACATCACCGCGCTCGCCGGCGTGCGCGTGGAACGTCACGACGTGTTCGAGGCCGTGCACAAGCTCGTGTTTCGCCTTTACGCCGACGGCGTGATCGACGGCCTGCGCATCGACCATATCGACGGGCTCGCGGACCCGCGCGAGTACTGCGAACGCCTGCGGCAGCGGCTCGCCTCGCTGCGCGCCACGCCGCCCTACATCGTGGTCGAGAAGATCCTCGCGCAAGGCGAAACGCTGCGCGACGACTGGCCCGTGCAAGGCACGACCGGCTACGACTTCATGAACGACGTGGGCGCCTTGCTGCACGATCCTGCAGGCGCAGCGCCGCTCGCCGAGGCGTGGGCCGCCATCTCCGGCGACGACCGGCCGTTCGCGGCCTACGCGCTCGACGCGCGCCGCGAGATGCTGGCCGCCTATCTGCCCGCGGAACTCGACCACGTGACGCGTGCGCTGCACCGCATCGCGCGCGAACTCCCGGGCACGCGCGACACCACCTATGCGTCGGTGCATCGCGTGGCTGCCCATCTGGCCATGTACTTCCCGATCTACCGGATCTATCCGGCGAACGGTTTGCGCAGCGCGCTCGACAACCGTTATTTCGACGTTGCGCTCGACGCCGCGCGACGTGCACTGCCGCGCGCGAGCCTCGCGGCGCTCGACCTCGTCGACGGCTGGCTCGGCGGTCGCGCCCCCGAACCTGCCGCGAACAACGCCAGCAGCGGCGGCGGCAACAGTGGAGGCAGCGCCGCCAGGACGCCACGCGCCGCGCCAGCCGGGGCGAACGCGGGTGCGGGCGGCAACCAGGGGAATACGCCGCTCAGCCACGCGCTCATCGCGCAGCGCACAGCGCTCGCGCTGTTCTCCCAGCTCACCGCGCCGCTCGCGGCGAAGGCCACGGAGGACACGGCGCTCTATCGCTACGGCCGCCTGCTCTCGCGTAACGAAGTGGGCGCGGACCCCGACGATTTCGCGCGCACGCTGCATGACTTTCATGCGACGAACCGGCTGCGCCAGCGTCGTCCTTATGGGCTGCTCGCCACGGCCACGCACGACCACAAGCGCGGCGAGGACGTGCGGGCGCGGCTCGCCGTATTGAGCGAGATGGCGCTCGACTGGAGTGCCACGCTGCGCGCCTGGTCGACGCTGAACCAGACGCATCGCCGCAACGAAGGGACGGCCGGCGCGGCATGGTCGCCGGGACCGGCCGCCGAGGCGATGCTGTATCAAACGCTGGTGGGCTGCTGGCCGCCCAAACTGGACCCGGGCGACGAAGCGGGCGTGCATGCGCTGGCGGAGCGCGTCTCGACGTGGCTGCTCAAGGCGTTGCGCGAAGCGAAGCTGCGCACGAACTGGCTCTCGCCCGACGAAACCTATGAGTCGGAGTGCCAGGCATTTCTCTTCGATATCCTCGCACCGCAACGGCGCGACGGCTTTCTGCAGGCGCTGGCCGAATTCGTCGCGCGTGTGGCGCCCGCTGGCGCACTCAATACGCTGCTGCAAACGGTACTGCGGCTCACCTCGCCGGGCGTGCCCGACCTCTATCAGGGCACCGAACTCTGGGACTTCAGCCTCGTCGATCCGGATAACCGGCGGCCCGTCGATTACGCCGCCCGCGCGGCCGCGCTCGATGAGCAGGCGCCCGCCGCGAAGCTGAAGGACTGGCGCAACGCCCAGGTGAAGCTGGCCACCGTGCACCGCCTGCTCGCGCTGCGAGCGCGCGCACCCGAACTGCTGCGCGAAGGCGACTATCTGCCGCTTACGGTGAGCGGCGCGCAGGCCTCGCATGTGATCGCTTTCGCGCGCCATCACGGCGACGCGTGGGCCATCGTGATCGGCACACGCTTCGCGGCGGGCTTGCTGGATGGCGACACCCCGCTCGTCGCGCCCGAACGCTGGGAAGATACGACCGTCGAGTTGCCCAAAGGATGCGCGCCAGCCACGCTGCACGACTGGCTCAGCGACGCCACGCACACGGTGCGCGAAGGCGGGACGCTCGCACTGCGCGACATCCTGGGCGCAATGCCCGTCGCGGTGCTCGCCACACTCGCGCGCAGCTAGGCTGCACGCGAGGCGCGCTCAGCCGCCCTCGTCCTCGAGATCTTTCGGATACACGCGCACGAGCACGATGCGCGGCCCCTTCATTTTCTTCACGACGATATCGAAGCGGTCGAACCCGACGCGCTGCCCTTCGGTGGGCAGGTCGTTGAGCGCATGAATCACGAGGCCGCCCACCGACTCCGCGCGCCCTTCGTCGATATCGATGCCGAGCGCCTGCTCCAGCGACACCACCGGCAGGCTGCCGCGGCCCATCAGCGTGCCGTCGTCCATGCGGGTCCAGTCGGTGTCGGCCTGGTGAAACTCGTCGTGAATCTGGCCCACGAGCGCGCCGAGCAGGTTGTCGAGCGTGAGAAAGCCGACGGGGCGCGCGTTCTTGTGCCCCACCAGCGCGAAATGCGGCGCGCCCTTGCGAAAGCGGCGAAACAATGCCAGTGCGGGCGTCTCGGGCCGCACGTATTGCACGGGGCGCACGAACTTGCCGAGATCGCTGAGGGCGTTGCCCGCCTCTCGGGCGAGCAGCAGGTCCTTCAGGTGGATGAGGCCTGCCACGCGCTCGCCCGCGGCGTCTTCGAACAGCGGGTAGCGGCTGAAACGATGGCGCGCCACGATCTGCATGTTCTCGCGCAGCGACAGGTCGCGGCGCAGGCCCACCATCTCGTGCGTCGGCCGCATGAGGTCGGAAATGGTGAGGCGCGAGAAGTCGAGCGAATGGGCAAGCGTGTTCCATTCGTCGGCGCTATAGGCGTTCGCGGCGGGTGCGGGCAGCAGCGGCACCGCGCCGTTTGCACTCTTTGCGCCGCGCGGCTCGTGCGTCGCGTCATGCGCCTCGGCCTCGGCCTGGGCGGCGGCGCGGCGGCTGCGCAGGATCAGCTTGAGTTCGTCGGTCGAATAGTGCGTGTCGTGGCCGTGCTCCGACGACAGGCCCGCGAGACGCAGCACCGCGTTCGCGCTCGTATTGAGCACCCAGATCGCGGGATACATGGTCCAGTAGAAGCCGTAGAGCGGCATGGCCGTCCACAGCGAAATCTTCTCGGACTGGCGGATGGCGAGCGATTTCGGCGCAAGCTCGCCCACCACGATGTGCAGGAACGAAATGACCGTGAACGCGAACACCAGCGAGATGGCGTGCACGAGTTCCGCCGATTGCACGCCGAGCAGTTCGAACACCGGCGCGAGCAACTGCGCGAACGCCGGCTCGCCGATCCAGCCGAGGCCGAGCGAAGCGAGCGTGATGCCGAGCTGGCACGCGGAAAGATAGGCATCGAGCTGGCCGTGAACCTTGGCGAGCAGGCGGCCGCGCAAGCCGTGCTGCTGAGCGAGGGCCTGCACGCGCGTGGCGCGCAGCTTGACGAGGCCGAACTCGGCCGCGACGAAGAAACCGTTGAGGGCAACGAGCAGGAACGCCCCGATGAGGGCGAGAAGCTGGATCAAGACACAAGGCTCCGAGGGACGAAGCGCTCAGTATAAGGGTGCAAGGTGGATGAAAGATGCGGCGGGCTCAATCCGGCCCGACGCTCACGCGGCAGTCGGTCAGGTGCGATCCGGCTCGACCCTGCTCACGCGCCGCTCAGCGGCACATTCAGTACGAGCACCATCTCCTCGCCCTCGCCCACGAGAGCCGGCGCCTCGAAGCGTCCGCCATGCGCCTCGGCCACGCGATGGCACAGCGCCAGCACCCAGGCGTAGCGACCCGCTTCCTGCTGCTCGCTCGCCTGGGCGCGCGCGAACGGTTCCAGCACGTGCGCCAGCGCGCCGTCGGTGAGCGCCGCACGCGTGGCGCGCCATTGCACTTCGAGTTGGGCGGCAGTGGCGCTCGCGCTCGCCGCGAGCGTCACGCTGGCTCCCTGAGCACTCGTTTCCGCCGCGAACACCAGCATCAGCCACAGCGCCTGCGCAATGCGCTCCCGGTCGCCGTCGAGCGTCGCCGCGCCTGTCGCGTCCTGCACGGCGAATGTCACGCCGCGCGCATCGCCGAGCGCGGCGCGGGCGTCATCCGCGGCTTCGCCGAGCAGCGCCGCGACGGCGAACGGCGCGCGCTCGATACGCAGCTTGCGCGTCTGCGCGCGCGTGGTATCGACGAGCGTTTCGAGCAGCCGAACCTGCTGCTCCACGCCCGTGCGAATGCCGCCGAGCGCACGTTGCGCGGAGGCGTCGGCGTTGTCGATCTTGCGTTCGAGCACGTAAGCCCAGCTGTGAATTGCATTGAGCGGACTGCGCAGATCATGCGAGACGCGCGAGAGCACGTGGTCGCGCATGAACAACGCTGCTTCGGCGCACAGGCGCGCCGTGCGCTCGGTACGGTTTTGCGAAGTCGACATCTGATTCCTCGTGTTTCGCCCCAAGCCGGGCGAGCGGTCCCCATTATAGGCAGCGCGTAGTGAGCAACTGGCGTGCCCGACGAGCCGCCGCCCGCCCGGCCCTCCAAAGCGCCTACAATAACGGGTCCAACCTATCCGAATCAGGAGTTTTTCCATGTCTATCGTGACCACCGAATCCGGCCTCAAGTACGAGGACCTGACCGAAGGCACCGGCGCCGAAGCCAAGGCCGGCCAGACCGTCAGCGTGCACTACACCGGCTGGCTGACGGACGGCCAGAAGTTCGATTCGAGCAAGGACCGCAACGACCCGTTCGCGTTCGTGCTGGGCGGCGGCATGGTCATCAAGGGCTGGGACGAAGGCGTGCAGGGCATGAAGGTGGGCGGCGTGCGCAAGCTGACGATTCCGCCGCAACTGGGCTACGGCGTGCGCGGCGCGGGCGGCGTGATTCCGCCGAACGCGACGCTCGTGTTCGAAGTCGAACTGCTCGACGTCTGATGCCCGCTTGACGCTTCACGGCGCTCGCCTTATTTGCAATCGCAACCGGTCATCATGAATCCGCATCACCACGCTCCCGTCACCGCGCCCGGCGTCGAACTGCGCCGCTACGGCGCGATCGAGGAAACCGATCTGCACGATTTTCACCAGATCGTGCTCGGTCTCGACGGCGAAATGGAGATGACCGTGAACGGCCGGGGCGAGCGCATCGACAGTTGTTCCGCGTGGCTCATTCCGGCGGGCGCACGGCATGACTACATGGGTATTGGCGATAACCGCCAGCTCGTGCTCGACCTGCCCGCGGCAACGCTCGCGGTGCCCGAACGGCTGTTCGACACCGCGCGCGCCGTGCGCCTCGACCCCGCGCTCACGCAGCTCGTGAATCAGATCGCGCAGCGCGCCGCCGCAGCCACGCCGCCGCGCGACAGTGCCGACCTGCGCGCGCGCCGCTTTCACTGGGACGCCTCGGCGCGTCTGTGCGCGGCTTTCATTGCACAAACCGGCGTGGCGGCCAGCGCCCAGTTCAGCGCGGCTGCCGGGTTGGACTTCGCCCGCATCGACCGGTGGCTGCGCGCGCATCTCGCCCAGCCGCTGCGTATTGCCGATCTCGCCGCGCATTGCGGCTTCGGCATGCGGCGCTTTCATCAGCTTTTTATCGAAGCGTTCGGCGAGACGCCGCATCGCTATTTACAGCGGCTGCGGCTCGACACGGCGCTCACGCTGCTCGCCGACCCGCGCGCCTCGCTCACCGACATCGCGCTCGAAGTCGGCTTCGGCGACCAAAGCGCGTTCACGCACGCATTCACGCGCCGCTTTGGCCTCGCGCCCGGCCAGTGGCGCGCGCTGCCGTCACACTGAGCGCGCAAGCGCGCCTCAATCGTCGAAGCGGTATTCCCACTCGGCGCGTGCGCCCACCGTCACGTGCTTGCCCGCGCCCGTCACGACCATCGCGTTCTGGCCGAACGTGAGGCCGCCGTCCACGCGCGGATCGGCGCGGAACACGGCCAGCGTGTCGAGCGGTTCGGTGGGCCATTGCGCGTCGCGCTCGCCCGATAGCTGATCGATCGTCGTGATCGGGCAGCGCGCGCAGGGCTTCACGAAACGCAGCACGACCGCTTCGCCGCCTGTAGCCGATTCGATGGTGAGCGTGTCGATGAAGTCTTCCTCGAATGCGTCGCCAATGTCACCGACGACGATGTTCGGACGAAAGCGCGCCATCGGCACTGGCGGCGCGCCCTTCGCCGCGAGGCGCTCGTTGAGTTGCGCGAGCGACGCCTCGCTCGTCACGAGAATCGGAAAGCCGTCGGCAAATTGCGTGGGCGCGTCTTCGCCGTTCGTCCACTTCTTGCTCGCGAGACGCGTCACGTCATGCGCGAAGCGCAGCAGCCGCACCGGCACGCCTATCGCCTGCGTGAACCACTGCGCCGCGTGATCGCCTTCGTCGAGCGCCTCGAAATCGTCGTCCCAGACCGTCGCCGGCACGCGCGCCTCGCCGCCGCGCTGCGCGAACGGCAGATGGAGCGCTTCGCTCATGCCTTCCATGGTGAGGCGCACGCCGTCTTCGACGAACGCGGGCACGATGCGCGCCATGGCGGCGTACTGGCGCTGCGTGACGAACCGGCCGTTCTCGTCGGCGACCATCCAATGGCGGTCCCACTCGATGCCCTTCAGGCCGAGCTGCGCATCGTCGAGCGCGATCGCGCCGCATGACTTCACGGGATAGACGAACAACGCACGGACAATGGGCATGGTGAACTCACGGGAAAGAAAAAAGGAAATGGGCCGGGCAGCGCCCGACCCACGATGATACAACCCCTGCTTAAAACTACTTACTGCGCCGCATCGAGCCCGCGTGCGAGATCGTCCGCGAGCCAAGGTGTCGTCGATGTTCGTGTTCTCCGTGTGCTGAACAATCAGGCTTCGATCCTGCACGCGCAGGCGCAAAAAAGCCCGCTTTTGCGTCGGCAGAAAGCGGGCTTTCGGAATCGGCGCAAACGCGAGCCTCACGCTCGCGTTTGCCGAAGGGATCACTCCACCGAGAGCTGCAGGTGCAATTGCGAGCGGGAGCCGCCGTCCATCGCGTCGCTCGCGGCGTCGCGGTCCGATTGCGCCTGGGGCGCGAGGCGCGCGGTCTCGATGTTGTCGAGGTAAGTGCTGGTGATGTCGCCGGTGATGTAGTCGCCGTCGAAGCACGAAGCCTCGAACTGCTTCAACTCCGGATTGATGTCGCGCACTGCCTGCTTGAGCGAGTCCACGTCCTGATACACGAGGTAATCGGCGCCGATGATGCGCGCCACTTCGTCATCGGTGCGGCCGTGCGCTACGAGCTCGCCGCGCGTGGGCATGTCGATGCCGTAGACGTTCGGGTACTTCACGGGCGGCGCCGCCGAAGCGAAGATCACCTTGGTCGCGCCGGCGTCACGCGCCATCTGCACGATTTCCTGAGAGGTGGTGCCGCGCACGATCGAGTCGTCGATGATCAGCACGTTCTTGCCCTTGAACTCGATGCCCATGGCGTTGAGCTTCTGGCGCACCGACTTCTTGCGCATGGCCTGGCCCGGCATGATGAAGGTGCGGCCCACGTAGCGGTTCTTGAAGAAGCCTTCGCGATATTCCACGCCGAGCTTGTTCGCGACCTGCATGGCCGCGGGGCGCGACGAATCGGGAATCGGCATCACCACGTCGATCTTCACGTCGGGCAGCTCGCGCTTGATCTTCTCGGCGAGATAGTCGCCCATGCGCAGACGCGCGTTGTACACGGGCACGCCGTCGAGGACCGAGTCCGGACGCGCGAGATACACGAGTTCGAAGATGCAGGGGTTGAGCGTCGGCGCCGTGGCGCATTGCTGCGAGTAGAGGTTGCCGTCGAAGTCGATGAACACCGCTTCGCCCGGGCGAACGTCGCGCACGAACTCGAAACCGATGCCTTCGAGCGCCACCGATTCCGATGCGAGCATCCATTCGGTGCCTTCCGGCGTTTCCATCTTGCCGATGCACAGCGGGCGAATGCCGAACGGGTCGCGGAACGCGAGCAGGCCGTAGCCGGAGATCAACGAGACGATCGCGTACGAGCCACGCAGGCGGCGGTGCACACCCGCAACCGCCTTGAAGAGCGCGGCCGGGTCGAGCTCGAGGCCCGAGGTCGCGAGCTGCACTTCGTGCGCGAGCACGTTGAGCAGCACTTCGGTGTCGGAATGCGTGTTGATGTGGCGGCGATCCACACGGAACATCTCTTCCTTCAACTGTTGCCAGTTCGTGAGATTGCCGTTGTGAGCGAGGACGATGCCGAACGGCGCGTTCACGTAGAACGGCTGGGCTTCTTCTTCGCTCGACGCCGAGCCGGCCGTCGGGTAGCGCACCTGGCCGATGCCGCTGGTGCCGGGGAGGCTGCGCATGTTGCGCGTGCGGAACACGTCGCGCACCATGCCGTTGGCCTTGTGCATGTGGAACGTGCTGCCGTTCGCGGTGGCAATGCCGGCCGCGTCCTGACCGCGGTGCTGCAGCAGCAGCAGCGCGTCATAGAGGAGCTGGTTGACGGGAGAGCGGGAAACTACGCCTACGATGCCGCACATGGCAGGTCCTTCAAAAAAGCGAAATCGGTCGCGGGTCACCCGGCTTCATTCACACCGGTCGAGCGCCGCAAATGGGCAGTGTTGCCGGGAAGCTGTGCCTCGCATCGCGTCCGATCAGTTTCTGATCAGACGTGAACGTAGGCCGCGAGCGCCTCGGGCAACAACGGTTTCAGTTCGAGCACGCCCTGCACGGCATAAGGCCGAAGCAGCGCGTGGCGCCAGAAGTCCTGCTGGGGCAGCTCGGTCAGCCCGCCGAGGACGACGAGGATCAGCACCAGCACGACGCCTCGCACGAGGCCGAACATCATCCCGAGCGAACGGTCCACGCCGGACAATCCGCTCACCTGCACCAGACGGCCGATCAATGCGTTGCCCACGCCGGCCACGAGCACCACGGCAATGACGATCAGCGCGAAGGCGATCAGCCACTGGGTCAGCGCCCCGCCCGGCCAGTTCGCCGGAATCCAGGGCACCACGTGATCCACGTAGCGGCAGGCCACGAGCAACGCCGCGATCCAGCCAATCAATCCAAAAATCTCGCCGATCAAGCCCCGCCATGCGCCGCGCAGCGCCGACAGGCCCATCACCGCCATTACAGCGTAGTCGAATGCGGTGAACATCGACGGCTTATTCCGCGTTGGCGTTCGAGCCCGCCATCAGGCCGGCGCCACGCACCTTGGCGATCGCCGCCGTGGCCGAGGCGCGGTCCGGGAACGGGCCCGCGCGCAGCAGCGTGCGCGTCGTGCCGTCTGCTTCCTTACGCTGTTCGGTATATGCGGGTACTCCCGCCGCTTTCAACTTCGTTACCCAATTGTTCGCCGTCGTGCCGTTCGAGAACGCGCCGAGCTGCACCGCGAAACGTGCGCCCGGGGGCGTCGCCGGGGCGCTGGACTCGGCCTTCGCGCCATTTGCGCCGCCGGTGTCGGCGGCGTCGTTTGCGGCAGTCGTCGGCTTGCTGTTCGCGGCGACGGTCGCGCTGGCCGACGCGGCCGGCTTGGCAGCGGGCTTTTGCGTTTGGGCGGTTTGCGTCGACTGGGCGGGAGCGGCTGCCGCCTGTGCGGGCCTTTTGGCAGCCGGTGCCGGCGTGTTGACCGTGCTTTGGGCGCTCTGCGTGGCCGCGGCGCCCGAAGCGGCCGCGAGGCCCGACGCACCTGGCGACGCTTCAGCGGCTGCGGGATTGTCGGGCGCGACGCCGGCCTGCGTGTCTTCGGCGTCGTGCTGGCGCGCGGCGGCCTTGTCGACCGGGCGGCTTGGAATGTCGATGGCGATGTCGTCGGTGACGGGCTTCGGGTGCGAATCGAGCACCATCGGCAGGATCACGATGGCCGCGAGCACGAGCGCGATCGCGCCGACGAGACGCCGGCGCGCGCGTTGCTTTTCAGGGAGTGTGGGGTCGAGCAGCATCGCCTCGGCGTCGCCCGACCGGTCCGGCCGGCGGCTGCGCCGTTCCACGCGCGTGCTCTGGTTGCTGCGCCGGCTGGAGCCGGACTCGGTGCCGCGCCGGCGGGGCGCGTCAGCGTCATCTTTCTTGCCGAACGAGAAAATTCCCATGTATGGCTTGCTGTTGGCCTACCTGGCCTGTCTTACGTGGGCGGCGTACGGTGCCGGGCGGTCAGTGTTGCTGCGACTTTCGCCAGGCCATCACCCCGGCAACCGTCAGAAAACTTCCGAAAACAATAATTCTATCATTTTCGGTTGCACGTTTTAGCGCATCTTGGAACGCGGCAGCGGGATTTTCATAGCGTGTGACGCTGCTGTCGGCGCCGTCCGTCACGCCCGCATCGCGCAGCACTTCTTCGAGCTGTTCGGCCGTGGCCGCCCGCGGCAGCGGCAGGTCGGTCACACACCAGTGGTCGATCTCGCCCTTCAGGTGCTCGATCACGCCCGCAATGTCCTTGTCGCGCATCGCGCCGAACACCGCGTAGGTGTACGGGAAATAGCCCATGCTGCCGAGGTTTTGCGCGAGCACGGCCGCCGCGTGCGGGTTGTGGCCGACGTCGAGGATGATCGAAGGCTTGCCTGGCAGCACCTGGAAGCGCCCAGGCAGTTCGACGTTGGCGAGGCCGAGGCGGATGTCCTGCGCGGAAACCGGCAGGCGGTCGCGCAGCGACTCGAGGCCCGCGAGCGCGGCCGAGGTGTTGATCAGCTGGTTCGCGCCGCGCAGCGCCGGATAGGCGAGCGCCGAGCGCCGCATCGTCGGGCCCACGTAGCTCCACTGCTGGCGCTCGTTGCCGGGCTGCCCTTCGTAGCGGAAATCGCGGCCGAAGAGCCAAAGTTCGGCACCGATCGCCTCGGCATGGTCGATGAGCGACTGCGGCGCCATCGGATCGGCGCAGATCGCAGGCTTGCCCGCACGGAAGATGCCGGCCTTCTCGAACGCGATCTTCTCGCGCGTGTCGCCCAGGTATTCGGTGTGATCGAGGTCGATGCTCGTGATGATCGCGCAGTCGGTGTCGAGCACGTTGACGGCGTCCAGACGCCCGCCCAGACCCACCTCGAAGATCACGGCATCGAGCCCGCGCGAGGCGAACAGATGCATGATCGCGAGCGTCGTGAACTCGAAGTACGTGAGCGTAACGGGCGTGGCGAGCGAATTGCGCGCGGCTTCCACGGCCTCGAAGTGCGGCAGCAGCTCGGCGTCGCTGGCCTGCTGGCCGTCCACGCGCGCGCGCTCGTTGAACTCGAGCAGATGCGGCGAGGTGTGGCAGCCCACGTGATAGCCCGCCTTGAGCAGAATCGTTTCGAGGATCGCGCAGGTCGAGCCCTTCCCGTTCGTGCCACCCACCGTGATGATCGGGCAGTCGAACTTGAGGTCCAGCGCGTCCTTCACCTGACGGATGCGGTCCAGCCCCATGTCGATGCCGACCGGATGCGCAGTTTCGAGGTGCGTGAGCCACGCGTCGAGGGTGGGAAAGGTACTCATCAGGATAGAAATTGCCAGGTGCTGCGCGTGAGACGCCGCCAACGGCGGAGGGTTCACGCGAATGATCCGCTTCGAAAGAACGGCATTATCGCGGAAATGACAACGCGCCGCTTGCTTTCGCTCGCGGCGCGTCGGGTAAAGCGTTGCGGCTTGCGGCGCACGCAGCGCCGCAGATCGCTCAAAGCCGGGTTCAAGCCACCGCGTCGGCAGGCTGACGCTGCAGCAGCGCCAGCATTTGCGCGATTTCGTCGCGCAGCTTGCGGCGGTCCAGGATCATGTCGATCGCGCCCTTCTGCAGCAGGAATTCCGCGCGCTGGAAGCCTTCCGGCAGCTTTTCTCGCACGGTCTGCTCGATCACGCGCGGGCCGGCAAAGCCGATCAGCGCCTTCGGCTCGGCGATGACCACGTCGCCAAGGAACGCGAAGCTCGCCGAAACGCCGCCCATCGTCGGGTCGGTCAGCACGGAGATGAACGGCAGTTTGGCTTCGGCCAGCCTGGTCAGCATGGCCGTGGTCTTGGCCATTTGCATGAGCGAAAGCAGGCTTTCCTGCATGCGCGCGCCGCCCGAAGCCGTGAAGCAGATGAACGGCACTTGCTGCTCGAGCGCGTTTTGCGCGCCGCGCGCGAAGCGCTCGCCCACCACCGAACCCATCGAGCCGCCCATGAACGAGAACTCGAAGCAGGCCACCACCACGGGCAGCGTGCGGATCGCGCCGCCCATCACCACCATGGCGTCGGTTTCGCCGGTTTCGTCCATCGCCTCTTTCAGGCGGTCCGGGTACTTGCGGCTGTCCTTGAACTTGAGCGCGTCGACCGGCAGGATCTCCTGGCCAATCTCGTAGCGGCCTTCCGGATCGAGCAGGCCGTCAAGACGCTCGCGCGCATTGATGCGCATGTGGTGATCGCATTTCGGGCAAACGTGGAGATTTGCCTCGACATCGTTGCGGTACAGAACCGCTTCGCACGACGGGCACTTGATCCACAACCCTTCCGGAATGCTCTTGCGGCTCTTCGGATCGGTTTGCTTGATCTTGGGCGGCAGCAGTTTATCGAGCCAGCTCATTGATGTTCCTTCCTTGACCTTCGTGATGCGCGGGCGCGGCGGACCGTTTCATCGCCCGATCGGTAAAACCGACCGGGTTCCGACCCCGACCGCGCATGGCGAAAAGTGGATTTTACAGCAGTCTCGAATCTAGCCAACTACGCTAGCCTGCCAGCTCTACCCGGCGGAGACTTCGTCCAGCGCCGACCGAATGCCCGTGATGAACTCCGTGAGGGTATCGGCGGCCGTCTCCGGCGCGGCCTGTTCGAGCAGTTGAACGATTCGGCTGCCGATCACCACGGCGTCCGAAACCTGCGCGACGGCAGCGGCCGTTTGCGCGTCGCGAATGCCGAAGCCCACGCCCACGGGCAGCGAGACATGCTTCTTGATCGCCGGGATTTTACCCGCGATGCTCGAAACGTCCAGATTCGCGGCGCCCGTCACGCCCTTGAGCGAGACGTAGTAAACATAGCCGCTCGCGGCGCGCCCTACTTCGGCGATGCGCTCATCGGTCGAAGTCGGCGCGAGCAGGAAGATCGGATCGATGTCGGCGGCCTTCATCTTCGCCGCGAACTCGACCGACTCCTCGGGCGGGTAGTCCACCACGAGCACGCCGTCCACCCCCGCTTCCTTCGCGGCCCGCGCGAACGCATCGGCGCCCATGCGCTCGATGGGGTTCGCGTAGCCCATCAGCACGACGGGCGTCTTGTCGTCGGTTTCGCGGAAGCGCTTTACGTCGGCGAATACGCTCTTGAGCGTCACGCCCTTCTCGAGCGCGCGCTCGGAAGATTGCTGGATCACGGGGCCGTCGGCCATCGGGTCGGAAAACGGCACGCCCAGCTCGATGACGTCGGCGCCGCCTGCGGCCAGCGCATGCATGAACTCGACGGTGCGCGCGGGGTCGGGGTCGCCGGCCGTCATGAACGGGATCAGGCCTTTGCGGCCATGGGCGGCAAGCGCCTCGAACGTGGTCTTGATACGGGACATTTCAGGGTCCTCAGCTTTTAGGCGTTACTGCGCGTGGGTCCGGCGGCGGCGCATCAGGCGCCGGCCGCAACGGCGCTTGCGGCGGCCGCGCTGACGCGTTCGCGCGCGATCGCGCAGTAACTTTCGTTAATTTCATAGCCGACGAATTCGCGCTGCTGACGTGCGCAAGCGACTGCCGTGGTGCCGCTGCCCATGAACGGATCGAGCACGCGGCCGCCCGGCGGGCAGCTCGCGAGCACCATGCGCTCGACGATTTCCAGGGGCTTCTGGGTGGGATGATCCACGCGCTCCGCGTGCTGGCGATGCAGCCGCGAGACGGACCAGACGTCCTTGGGGTTATAGCCGAGCTCCAGCCACCTGCTACCTTCGAATATTTTCCGCGAACGCGCCTTCTTCGTGGCGGCATCATACGGGATGCGGACAGGATCGAGATCGAAGTAGTAATTCTTCGACACCGCGAAGAAACCGATGTTGTCGTGCACCGAGGTAAAGCGGCGCGTCGTGCCACCCATGCTGGGTACGCGACGATCCCAGACGATCTCGTTAATCATCGTGAGTTTCGACTTGAGATAGACGAAGATCTCGGGCGCGTACTGCCACGTGCAGAACACGTAGAGCGAGCCCGTGGGCTTGAGCTTCGGAATCGCCAGGTCGAGCCATTCATACGTCCAGGCGAGGAAGTTCTCGCCCGAGCGCATGTCGGAGTCGTTGCCGTAGTCCTTGCCGAGCCCATAGGGCGGGTCGGCGACGATCAGATCGATCGAGGCGTCGGGCAGGTTGGCTGCATCGGTCAGAAAATCGCGGTTCAGGAGCCGGATGGTCTCCGGCACCGTGGCGAGTATGGGTAACTCGGCGGCCGCGTTGGCGACCGCCTCTGCGGCCTCCAGAGCGGCCGCTTCGGCGTTCACCTCGCCCACGGGCGCCGGCATCTGCGGCTCGTCGAACTCGTCACGCATCGCTTGTGTCGCTCCGGGCGCTCAGAACTGGATGCCCGATCGCTCAGCGACCGTGTGCATGTCCTTGTCGCCGCGGCCCGACAGGTTCACCAGCAGGATTTTCTCCTTCGGCAACGTCGGTGCGAGCTTCGCCGCGTACGCGAGCGCGTGGCTCGATTCGAGCGCGGGGATGATGCCTTCGATGCGGCAGCAGTCGTGGAAGCCCTTGAGCGCCTCCTCGTCGTCGATGGTGACGTACTGCGCGCGGCCGCTGTCCTTGAGCCACGCGTGCTCAGGACCGACGCCCGGGTAGTCGAGGCCCGCCGAAATCGAATGCGTCTCGATGATCTGCCCGTTCTCGTCTTGCAGCAGGTACGTGCGGTTGCCGTGCAGCACGCCCACGGTGCCCGCCGCGAGCGAGGCGGCGTGACGGCCCGTGTCCATGCCGTCGCCGGCAGGCTCGACGCCGATCAACTGCACCGAAGTGTCGTCGATATACGGGTAAAAGATCCCCATCGCGTTCGATCCGCCGCCCACGCAGGCGATCACGGAGTCGGGCTGGCGGCCCGTCATTTCGGGCATCTGCACGCGGCATTCGTCCCCGATCACGCGCTGGAAGTCGCGCACCATCATCGGGTACGGGTGCGGGCCCGCCACGGTGCCGATGATGTAGAAGGTGTTTTCGACGTTGGTGACCCAGTCGCGCATGGCTTCGTTGAGCGCGTCCTTGAGCGTACGCGAGCCCGACTCGACCGGCACCACAGTGGCGCCCAGCAGCTTCATGCGGTAGACGTTGGCGGCCTGACGGCGCACGTCCTCGGCGCCCATATAGACCACGCACTCCATGCCGAAGCGCGCCGCGATCGTTGCGGTGGCCACGCCGTGCTGGCCTGCACCGGTTTCGGCGATCACCCGCGGCTTGCCCATGCGCCTGGCGAGCAGCGCCTGGCCGATCACGTTGTTCACCTTGTGCGCGCCGGTGTGATTCAGGTCTTCGCGCTTGAGATAGATCTGCGCGCCGCCCAGCAGCTCGCTCCACCGCTGTGCGTGATAAATCGGCGACGGACGGCCGACAAAATGCTTCAACTCGCGCTCATATTCGGCACGGAAGTCGGGATCGTCCTTGAATTTCGCGTAGGCGTCGCGCAGTTCGTCGATCGCCTGCATGAGGGTTTCGGCAGCGAATACGCCACCATAAGGGCCGAAGTGGCCGCGTTCATCTGGCAAATTGTACATAAGTCACTCGCTCGGCCGGGCTTGGAAGGACCCGCGTTGCGCGGGCCGTCCCGGCCAAAGGGGCATGCGCCCCGGATTTCATCCCGCGTCCGCTTCGCGCACCGCGCGTACGAACGCCGCCATGCGGGCGTGATCCTTCACGCCCTTTGCGCCCGGCACTTCGATGCCACTGGAGACATCGACAGCGAACGGACGCACCTGGCGTATCGCATCACTGACGTTTTGCGCGTTCAAGCCACCACTCAAAACGGCCCGACGCGCGAGCCCTGCGGGAATAAGTGACCAATCGAAGACCTTTCCGCCGCCGCCGTAACCTTCGACATGGGTGTCGAACAACAGGCCGCTGGCTGATGAATAACGATTAGCCGATTCTATCAAATCGGCCTGCTGAGTATCGGCCGCGACTCGCAGCGCGCGCAACCAGGGCAAACCGGCAACGGAAGCCAGCGACTCGCACTGCTCGGGCGTTTCGTCGCCGTGGAACTGCAGCATGGTGAGCGAGACATTGCTGGCCACTTCGCTCATCCACTGCGGCGTGGCGTTCACGAAGAGGCCCACGACCGAGACGAACGGCGGCAGGTCGCGCGTGAGCTCGACCGCCTGCGCCACGCTCACCGAACGCGGGCTGGGCGGATAGAACACGAAACCGACGGCGTCGGCGCCCAGGTCGATGGCGTGCGCAACCGCCTCGGGCGTCGAAAGTCCGCACAGCTTGATGCGGGTGCGGTGCGCGGGGGCGAGTTGCTCGGCTGACGTCATGGTTCTGGATGCGGTGTTGGTCTCGATGCTTCAATCGCAACGTGATTGACTGGGGCGATTTGCGGTGCGGGCCGCTTCAGGCACGGCCTTCGGGCGCGTCGCTCCAGATCGCGCTCCACGGCACGCTCGCAGTATGCGGCGCGGGTACCGCGAACTCATCAGGATAGCCTACCTGGGCGAGATAGAGGCCATCGGGCATGAAGGTCGGCGCGGCGGCGGTGCGGTCGCGGCCCGCCAGCACCTCGGCCATCCACGCGGCCGGATAGCGCCCTCGCCCCACGGCCACGAGGCAACCCATGAGGTTGCGCACCATATGGTGCAGGAACGCGTTGGCGCGAAAGCGGAAGTGGATGAAGTCGCCCTGCGGCCGGATGTCGATCTGGTACAGATGCTTGACCGGCGTCTTCGCCTGGCATTCCGACGAGCGGAACGACGAAAAATCGTGCTCGCCGATGAGGCATGCCGCCGCCTCCCGCATGGCATCGACGTCGAGCGACGCATGGATCCAGCCCGCGCGGGCCGCCAGCATCGGCGATCGCACCGGGTTCACGTAGAGCACGTAGTAGTAGGTGCGCTCGAACGCCGCGAAGCGCGCGTGGAATGCGTCGGGCATCGGCTTGGCCCACTGCACCGCCACCGTGGAGGGCAGGAACGCGTTGGTGCCGCGCACCCAGGAGAACGGGGTGCGGTCGAGGTCGGTGTCGAAGTGCACCACCTGGCCGAGGCCGTGCACGCCGGTGTCGGTGCGGCCCGCGACGATGGTGGACAGCGGCACGGTGGCGAACTCGCGCAGTGCGCGTTCGAGCGCGTCCTGCACCGTCTTGCCGTGCGGCTGCGACTGCCAGCCGCAGAACGCGGCGCCGTCGTACTGGATTCCTAGCGCGATACGCATACGGCTTGCAGCAGCGTCACGAAAGCGGAGCGAGCGTCGACAGCAGCGCCTGCGCGTCGCTGCGCGTGGCGGGGTCGTTCGACTCGATCACTTCGTTGATGAGCGAGCGGGCGCCGGACACGTCGCCAAGCGCGATGTACTCGTGCGCGAGGTCGAGCTTGTTGCGCGCGATGCGCGCGAGCTGCTCGGGTGTGAAGACCGGCAGCGGCTCGGCCGAATCGGGCGGCAGGTTCAGGTCGAAGTCGAGCGTGAGCGCACCAAAGCGCGGCGCGCCGAGGCCCGCGAGCGCGCCTGCGCCCGCCGTACCCGCTTCGATGGCCTGGCCCGCCAGCGGCGGAGGCGGGTCGAAGAACGGCGAAGAAAGACGCGCCGACGCCTCGGGTGTGGCGGCCGGCTCGGTCGAGAGCGGCGCGGTGGGCATGACCGGCTCCCCGATACGCGGCGGCAGGGGCAGGTCGAGGCCACCCAGCGCGTCTACTGCATCTTGCGGGAACGCGATCGGGACTTCGGCGTAGCTCGTGTCCTCTGCGGTGACTGCGGGTGCTGACGGGGTTTCAGGTGCGGTAAGCGGCGCCGGCGGGCGCTCGAAGGCTTCGGTGATGGGCGGTGTCGCGACGGGCGATTCGGCCTGCGGCGCCTGCGCGGCTTGCTGCGGCTGCGCGGCTTGCGGTGCGCCGTCGCCGAAGTCGAGCGCGAGATCGGGCGTAGCCGGCTTTTGGGCGTGCGCCGGTTCCTCCAGCGTGCGCGCCAGCGCTTCGGCGTCTTCGGCTGTGCGCGGCGCGCCGAGACTTTCGGGCGGCAGCGCATCCGCGCCCAACTCCGCCGCTGCGGCGAGGCTGGCCGCGTTGGTCGCGTCGGCAAGCGTCTGCGGCTCCGCCGATTCGACGTCGTGCGGCAGTTCGGGGGCCGCGTGAGCTTCCTGCGCTGCCGAAGGCGCTTGCGCAGGGGCCGGGTGCAGTGTGTCGGTGAGCGTCGGCGGCAGCGCTTCGTCGTGTTCGAGCGGCGCGGCAGTCACGGCTGGGTTGGGCACCGGCGTGATCGCGACTTCGTTCGCAGCGGGTTCAGCCGGCGCAACCGGCGGCACAAACTCCGCTTCCTCGAGAGGCGCGACTTCGTTCACGCCCGGCTCATCCCCGGCGCGCGAAATCGGCTCGTGCAACACCGGCGGCTCGTCGGCCACAGGCGCGGCGGCAACGGCGGCAGCAGCCGACCCAGACGGTGTCGGCTCGTGCGCTTCGGGCGAAACCTCAGGCGCCTGCTTAGCCGGTTTCTTGCGTTTGCGCGTAAGCAGGCGCACGAACAACGCCAGCAGCGCGACGACGATCGCCGCCACGGCACCCATGGCGATCGGCGAGACTTCCGGTTGACCGCCAGCCGGGCCGGCGTTCGCCGCACCGTTCTGCACAGGCGCGCCGCCTTGGGTAGCAGGCGCACCCGCGGACGCGCCGCCCGCCGTTTGCGCCGGCTTGCCGATGCCGTGCTGCTGCAACGCCATCAGCACGCGGTTCTTCAGTGCGAGGAGCTGCTGCAGGCTGGAGACGGTCACGGGCGCCTTCGCGCCTTGTGCCGATGCGCTGCTGGCCGGGGCCTGCTGAACCGCACCGCTCCATACGTGCGAGTCGCTGCCCGCCGACGCCGGCGCCGCGGCGCTGGCGCCCATGGCAGCGGCACCAGAAGCGCCTGGCGCCGGCGCTTCGGGGCCGCTCGCTGCGACTGCCGAGGCAGCCCCCGCAGTCGTCGCGGCAGCACTTGCCGAACTCGCGCCGCCCGTTGCGGCAGCAGCCGCCGACGATGCAGCCGCTACCGCCTCGGCAGCGCCGCTCGAAGCAGCGGCCGGGGTGCTGGCAGGTGCAGCAGGTGCAGCAGGTGCGGCCGCCGTGGCGGCAGCGCTGGCGGCAGCCGAAGCTGCAGCCCCACCCGATGCCGCCGTCATGCCCTGCGGCGCACTCGAAACGTCCGGCGTGGCCGGCACGTTCAGCGTCGCACCCACGCGCATGCGACTGGGATCCTGCTTGATGAACGCACTGGGGTTCGCATCGAAGAGCGCGTGGCTCATGCGTGCGAGCGTGCCCTTGTCGTGCGACTGCGTGAGGTCGACGGCCACGTCATGCAACGACTGTCCGGGACGAACGGTGTATTGCCCCGCGATGCTCACCGCCGCCGCGGTGGACGATGCAGCACTGGGGGCACTGGCACCTGCCGCGCCTTGCGCCGCACTCGCGCCGCCCTGCGCAGCGGCGAGGCCGCAGAACAGGAAGCTCGCCGCCGCCACGGTGGCGCGGATGGCGCGCCGCCCTTGGGCGCGCTTCGCGCGAGGCGCGGCGGAAACAGAATCAAATCGAACGATCATCAGTTGCCCTGGCATACCGCTCTTGCGGCTGTCGATCAAATAGGTGTGTGCTTCGGGGCGATTGCATCGATGCATGCAATAAAAAGCATGCAACAAAAAAAGCGCCGCGACTGGCGCGGCGCTTTTCACCCTGTCTACGCGTCATTAGCCGCGTAGTTTAATTCATTCACTTGTCGAGCAGAATGCGCAGCATGCGGCGCAGCGGTTCAGCCGCGCCCCACAGCAGCTGGTCGCCCACCGTGAAGGCCGACAGATACTCGCCGCCCATGGCCAGCTTGCGCAGACGGCCAACCGGCACCGACAGCGTGCCCGTCACCACGGCCGGCGACAGATCGCGCATCGACGCCTCGCGCTGATTCGGCACGACCTTGACCCAGTCGTTGGCCGAAGCGAGGATGCCGTCGATCTCGTCGAGCGGCACGTCCTTCTTCAGCTTGATCGTGAGCGCCTGCGAGTGGCAGCGCATCGCGCCGATACGCACGCACAGGCCGTCGACCGGAATCGAGCCCGGCTGGCCCATGGCCGGCTTGCCGAGAATCTTGTTGGTTTCCGCGCCGCCCTTCCACTCTTCCTTCGACATGCCGTTGCCGAGATCCTTGTCGATCCACGGAATCAGCGAGCCCGCGAGCGGCACGCCGAAGTGTTCGGTCGGCATGGCGTCGCTGTTCATGGTGGCCAGCACCTTGCGGTCGATGTCGAGGATCGCCGACGACGGATTCGCCAGATCGCCCGCAACCGATGCGTTGAGCGCGCCCATCTGCGAGAGCAGTTCGCGCATGTTCTGCGCGCCCGCGCCCGAAGCGGCCTGGTAGGTCATGGCCGTCATCCAGTCGACGAGGTTCTCGCGGAACAGGCCGCCCAGCGCCATCAGCATGAGGCTGACCGTGCAGTTGCCGCCGACGAAGTCCTTCTGACCCTTGACCAGCGCGTCCTTGATGACGTCGAGGTTGACCGGGTCGAGGATGATGACGGCGTCGTCCTTCATGCGCAGCGCCGAGGCGGCGTCGATCCAGTAGCCGTTCCAGCCTGCCGCGCGCAGCTTCGGATACACCTCGTTGGTGTAGTCGCCGCCTTGGGCAGTGATGATGATGTCGCACTTCTTGAGCTCGTCGACGCTGTTCGCGTCCTTGAGCTTCGTCTCGTTTTTGGCGAACGACGGAGCCGCGCCGCCTGCGTTGCTGGTGCTGAAAAACACCGGTTCGATCAGGTCGAAATCGCGTTCTTCCTGCATGCGCTGCATCAGCACGCTGCCGACCATGCCGCGCCAACCTACGAGACCTACGTTCATGACTAACCCTTGAGATGGACACTTCCCCGCTTCGCTCGCCCGGCGTGGCCGCGCGGGGAAGATGAGCGGGCACGACGAGCGATCAACGAATGGTGATCGTTTTGATAATCGTCGTTTTCGTGGTGATGGCGAGCGAAATCGCACGGGCTTTCATGCCGTGGATGTTCGTAACAGTCGTGATCTGGGAGATCTTCGCCATCGAAGCAATATACACGAAACAGTTAATTTGCGCGGAAAAACCATGCTTTCCGCTATTTGGACGCCCGTTCAGGCGCGCGAAACAAAAAAGGGCACGCCTGAAACGGCATGCCCTTCGTGCGACTTTACAGCGCTGCGATCACCGCATCGCCCATTGCCACCGTGCCGACCTGCTTGCAGTCCGGCGTGATGATGTCGGCGGTGCGATAGCCTTGTTCCAGCACCTTCTTCACCGCGCTCTCGATGCGGTCCGCCTGTTCCGGGCGGCCCAGCGAGTAACGCAGCATCATGGCAGCCGAAAGGATCGTGGCGAGCGGATTGGCGATGCCCTTGCCCGCGATATCCGGTGCCGAACCGTGCGACGGCTCGTACAGACCCTTGTTGTTCTTGTCGAGCGAGGCCGAGGGCAGCATGCCGATCGAGCCCGTGAGCATCGCGGCTTCGTCCGAGAGAATGTCGCCGAACATGTTGCCGGTCACCACCACGTCGAACGCCTTCGGCGCCTTCACGAGCTGCATGGCCGCGTTGTCGACGTACATATGCGACAGCTCGACGTCCGGATATTCCTTCGAGACATCGATCATGATGTCCTTCCAGAACTGCGACGTTTCGAGCACGTTGGCCTTGTCGACAGAAGTGAGCTTCTTCTGGCGCTTTTGCGCGGCCTGGAACGCCACGTGAGCGATGCGGCGCACTTCGGGCTCTGCATAGCGCATCGTGTCGAAGCCTTCGCGCGCGCCCTTGAAGTTGCCGTCCGGCGCTTCGCGCGTACCGCGCGGCTGGCCGAAATAGATGTCGCCGTTCAGTTCGCGCACGATGAGGATGTCGAGGCCCGAAACGATTTCCGGCTTCAGCGACGACGCTCCCGTGAGCTGCGGATAGCAGATCGCCGGGCGGAAGTTCGCGAACAGTTCCAGATGCTTGCGCAGGCCGAGAATGGCCTGCTCGGGACGCAGCGCGCGCTCGAGCTTGTCGTACTTCCAGTCGCCCACGGCGCCGAACAGGATCGCGTCGGCCGACTTCGCCAGCGCGAGCGTTGCCTCGGGCAGCGGATGGCCGCTAGCCTCGTAGCCCGCGCCGCCAACCGGCGCCTCTTCCAGCTCGAACTTTTCGCCGAGTGCATTGAGCACCTTGACGGCTTCCTTGACGATCTCGGGACCGATGCCGTCGCCCGGCAGCACTGCAATCTTCATCCTGTGATTCCTCGCTGTTTGTTCAGTGTGCGTATGTGCAGTTATCAGAGCACGCGGTTGTTCAGCCACGGCTGGCGCGCGAGGCGCTCGGCTTCGTACTGGCGGATCTTGTCGGCGTGACGCAGCGTGAGGCCGATGTCGTCGAAGCCGTTCAGCAGACAGTAGCGGCGGAACGCGGCCACTTCGAACGGATATTCCTTCGAGCCGTCCGTCGTGCGCACGACCTGCTTGTCCAGATCGACCGTGAGCTGGAAACCGTTGAACGCGTACGTCTCGTTGAACAGGTGATCCACATCCGCTTCGGAAAGCACGATCGGCAGCAGGCCGTTCTTGAAGCAGTTGTTATAGAAGATGTCCGCGAAGCTCGGCGCGATGATCGCGCGGAAGCCGTACTGGTCGAGCGCCCACGGCGCGTGTTCGCGCGAGCTGCCGCAGCCGAAGTTCTTGCGCGTGAGCAGCACCGAGGCGCCCTGATAACGCGGCTGGTTCAGCACGAAGTCGGGGTTGAGCGGGCGCTTCGAGTTGTCCTGACCAGGCTCGCCGTGGTCGAGGTAACGCCATTCGTCGAAGGCGTTCGGGCCGAAGCCGGTGCGCTTGATCGACTTGAGGAACTGCTTGGGAATGATCGCGTCGGTATCGACATTCTCGCGATCGAGCGCCGCCACGACGCCGGTGTGTACGATGAATTTTTCCATGATCCGTGTAGCCTCTGCTCAGCCCAGCTTGCGAATGTCGACGAAATGGCCTTCGATTGCCGCGGCGGCTGCCATGGCCGGGCTCACGAGGTGCGTGCGACCGCCCGCGCCCTGACGGCCTTCGAAGTTGCGGTTCGACGTAGACGCGCAGCGCTCGCCCGGCTCCAGCCGGTCGGCGTTCATCGCGAGACACATCGAGCAGCCCGGCTCGCGCCATTCGAAACCGGCTTCGGTGAACACCTTGTCGAGGCCTTCGCGCTCGGCTTGCGCCTTCACGAGACCCGAGCCCGGCACGACCATCGCGAGGCGGATGTTCGGCGCCACGCGGCGGCCGAGCTTCTTCACGACGTAAGCGGCGGAGCGCAGGTCTTCGATGCGTGCGTTCGTGCACGAGCCGATGAAAATCTTGTCCGGCTTGATCGACTCGATCGGCGTATTCGGTTCGAGCGCCATGTACTGCAGCGCGCGTTCCATCGCGTCGCGCTTGACCGGGTCCTTCTCGCGCTCGGGGTCCGGCACACGGCTGTCGACTGCCGTGACCATTTCCGGCGACGTGCCCCACGTGACCTGCGGCACGATGTCGGCCGCGCTCAGTTCGACCACGCGGTCGAAATGCGCGCCTTCGTCGGTGCGGAAGTTCTTCCAGTACTCGACGGCCTGATCCCACTCCGCGCCTTGCGGCGAGTACGGACGGCCCTTGAGGTATTCGATCGTGGTGTCGTCCACGGCGACCATGCCGGCGCGCGCGCCGCCTTCGATCGCCATGTTGCACACGGTCATGCGGCCTTCCATCGTGAGGCTGCGGATCATCGAGCCGCCGAACTCCATGGCGTAGCCCGTGCCGCCCGCCGTGCCGATCTTGCCGATGATGGCGAGCACGATGTCCTTCGCGGTGCAACCGCGCGGCAGCTGGCCCTCGACCTTCACGAGCATGTTCTTGCTCTTCTTTTGCAGGAGCGTTTGCGTGGCCAGCACGTGCTCGACTTCAGACGTGCCAATGCCGTGCGCGAGCGCACCGAACGCGCCGTGCGTGGACGTGTGCGAGTCGCCGCAGACGATGGTCATGCCGGGCAGCGTTGCGCCCTGTTCCGGACCGACGATGTGCACGATGCCCTGACGCTGGTCGGCCATCTTGAACTGCGTGATGCCGAAGGCGTCGCAGTTCGAATCGAGCGTGTCCACCTGCAGCTTCGAGACCGGATCGGCAATGCCGTGGCTGCGGTCCGTGGTCGGCACGTTGTGGTCGGAAACGGCCAGATTCGCGCTGATGCGCCACACCGGGCGCTCGTGCAGCTTCAGGCCTTCGAAAGCCTGCGGACTGGTGACTTCGTGCAACAGATGACGGTCGATGTAGAGAATCGTCGTGCCATCGTCTTCCGTGTGGACCACATGGGTGTCCCACAATTTGTCGTAGAGCGTCTTTGCCATGATGTGCGGGGAAATGTTTGACTGCGGGGCAATACAGTGTGAATCGATTATGCCACGCGAAACCCGCTCACCACAGGACCCCTTCCGAAAAAAAGCGATAAAAAACAGGGAGTTGGGTGGTAGTCGCGATACCTGTATCAGCGTTACCCGGCGCGCGCGTCGTCGGCGCGCAGGGGCGCCACGCCGTAGCGGGCGCCGCTCGGCCGTGCGTCAAAAGGGTTCGGGATACAAAAAAGAGGATGCGCCGGCCCGACCACGACCGGCGCAAGTTGGTGACCGCTGTGAGAACGGTGCAACATGGGCTTCGGGTTCCGCGACACAGGGGGGCCGCATCGCCGAGGTCCATAGCTGTCTAACGGCAAATCGGCGCCAAGGTTTAATCGGGTGATTGCGGCGCTCCAGAACGGTGCGTGGAGCCTTCGCAATTCAATTAGTTTTCCTTATTATCAAGACTCGTTTCACGCTTTCGACGGCCATCGCCACCGGGGGGCGCGGCGAGTCGCCGGGGCGGACGCCGCCCGGTCATGGACAAGCCAGGCACGAGGTTTGCTCGACGAGCCCGGCCGCGCGGAGTTCCATTGTGAGTGCGTCGCACTCAACGAACGACGCCGCGGCTCACCAGGCAAACCCGGAGGCTTCATGCCACTCGCAATCCGCACTGCGCAACAACGAAAAAACAGAATAAAACCATCGGCGCCGCGCCGCTCGCGGGCCACGCAGCGTGTGTCTCTCGCCGCTGCGGCATGCGCTCTCGCCGCGCTCGCCCCGCGTGCCGAGGCGCAGACCCCCTCGCCGCTCGGCGAATGGCAATATTCCGCGGGCATTCCGCTGGAAAAGATGTTTCAGCCGAACCGTCCCGACTTCGAGGCGCGGCTCGGCGTGGGCGCCACCTTCGAACCGCGCTACGACGGCTCGGACCGCTATCACACGCTGGTCGGGCCGAGCATCGATCTGCGCTACAAGGACATCCTGTTCGGTTCGACGGGCGAAGGCTTCGGCGTCAACGTTCTGCAGGGCCCGAACTGGCGCGTGAGCGTCGCCGGGGCCTACGACCTCGGACGTCGCGGCCAGGACGACCCGACGCGGCTGCACGGCATGGGCAACATCAACCCGGCGCCCGAATTGAAGATCGCCGGCGAGTACGTGATTTCGAAGGACTTTCCGCTCGTGTTCCGCACCGCCTTCACGCGCAGTTTCGGCGGTTCGAACGGCTGGACCGCGGATCTCGGCGCCTATATGCCGCTGCCCGGCAGCAACCAGAACTTCTACTGGTTCGCCGGCCCCTCGGTCACATTCGCCGACTCGAACTACATGCAGAGCTGGTTTGGCGTGACGCCGCAGCAGGCGGCCGCGTCGGGTTACCGTCAGTACGACGCGAGCGCGGGCCTCAAGTCGGCCGGCTTCGGCATCACGATGGTCTACTTCGTCAACAAACATTGGTTCGTGAGCGCGGACGGCGCCATCAAGCGCCTGCTCGGCAGCGCCTCGCACAGCCCGATCATCCAGTCGAAGACGGGCGGCGTTTGCGACGTCTCGATCAATTACCAGTTCTAGTGTGGCCGGCCGCCTGACCGGCGTCAGGCCGGCGCGCTCCTCATTCTTCGCTCATTTTGCTCTGTCAGGATGGTTTCCATCGAGGCCGCACTGCCCTTCAGGCAAGACGGCACGGGCCTCGATGAACTGTCACTCATCACGGAGCGCATCATGAAATGCCCCAACTGCCCTGACGTCACCCTCTCGCTCACTGAGCGTCAGGGCGTCGAACTCGACTACTGCCCGCAGTGTCGCGGCGTCTGGCTCGATCGCGGCGAACTCGACAAGCTGATCGAACGCAGCGGCAACCGGCACTATCGCAACGAAGGCGATGCACAGGCATTCCGCCAGCACGGCTCGAAGCACAGCGCGCGACACGGCGACTATGCCCCGCGCCGCGCTCACGAAAGCTACCGCGGCAACAGCCACCGTCGCAAGTCGTGGCTGCAGGACATCTTCGACTGAGCCGCTGCTGCGCCTGCCGTTTTATCGACATCACGTTTGAAGAGGATTCCTGACCATGCGTACCTATACCTGCAACAGCCCGCAAGCCGCGGGCCGCATCGTCGCCGTCGCGCTGCTCGCAGACGGCCACCTGAGCAGCGAGGAGCTTGCAGCCGTCCATCGCGCGCGCCTGGCCGACCGGCTCGGCCTTGCGCCCGGCGAATTCGGCGACATCCTCAAGGGCCTCTGCGAAGACTTGCAGACCACTTCGCACCTGAACTGGAGCGATGCGTGCAAGCTCGACTCCGACGTGATGCAGCAGGTGATGCGCGAGCTCGACGATCCCGCGCTGCGTGCCGAAGTGCTGAATCTGTGCCATGTGGCCGTGTATTCGGACCGGCACGTGGCCGAAAGCGAAGTCGCGCTGCTCGCCTCGCTTAGCCGTGCGTGGCAGAAGGAACCCTGGCAGCGCCTGCTGGCGTAAGTTCGAGCGCGATGCGTGACCTTCCCCCGCGCATCGCGCCACGCGGCGAGCCCCGCGCCCGCCGCGGTTTTTACAGCGCGCAGCTTTTTGCGCGCTTTTTTCTTCGATTGCGCCGACGCTCACACGCACACGGCCCAGCCGAGCCCGCGCACATTGCGGATCACCGCGTGACCGAACTTGCGGCGCACGCTGTAGATTACGGCGTCGACCGCGTTGCTTTCCACTTCCTCACCCCAGCCATAGAGCCGCTCCTCGATTTGCTGTCGCGACAGGATCGCGCCCGGCCGCTCGAGCAACGCGAGCATGAGCGCGTATTCGCGCGCGGAGAGATCGTCGGACTGACCGTCGAACGTGAGGCGGCGCGCGTTCATGTCGAGTGTGACGCGGCCGCTGCCCATGGTCGGCGAGGCAAAGCCCGACTTGCGTCGCACCACGGCGCGGATGCGCGCGAGCAGCTCCTTGCTCTCGAATGGCTTCACGAGATAGTCGTCGGCGCCGAGATCGAGGCCTTCCACGCGCGTGTCCACGTCGTCGCGCGCGGTGATGATGAGCACGGGCGTGGCGTCCTGCGACTCGCGCAGCGTGCGCAGCACGTCGAGCCCGCTCATATCGCCGAGACCGAGGTCGAGCAGCACCGCCGTATACGAGCCGTCGCGAATGGCGTCGCGACCGCTCTCGCCCGTGCGCACCCAGTCGACGCTGTATGACGCGTCCTTCAACGCGCGCAGCAGCGCTGGGCCGATCAGCAGATCGTCTTCGATCAGCAGAATGCGCATCGTGTCTGTCCCTTGTTTCGCATGCTTCCCGGATTTGCCTGACCTGTGCTCGCTAGATCGACGCGGTGCTCACGCGCGCGGCAACTCGCGCGGTAATTCGATACGCGCGACGATTCCGCTTTGCCCATCGCGCCGGTTCGCGAGCGTCACGCACCCGCGATAGCTGCGCGCTACCGCCTGCGCGATGGCGAGACCAAGGCCGCTGCCGTGCGAGTCGTGCTTACCACGCGGGTCACCCCGATGACCACCCGCGCGAAAAAACCGGTCGAACACGCGCGGCAAATCGGCCTCGGCGATGCCGGGTCCGTTGTCGATCACGTCGATGACGACACTTTTGTCCTCGCGACGCACCGCCACGTCAACGTTCGCGCCTGCGTGGCTATAGCGAATCGCGTTGTCCACGAGATTGCGCACGAGCACGCGCATGTCTGTTTCGGTTGCGCGCATCGTCACGTCGTCGAGGCACGTCACGCCCAGATCGACACCGCGCGCGTCGGCAAGCGGCAGCAGGTCGGCCAGCACGTCAGTGACGACTTGCGCGAGCGGCACCTCCGCCAGCACGCGTTGCGTGCTGCCGATTTCGGCGCGCGCGAGACCGAGCAGCTGCGAAACGAGCGCCCCGGTGCGCACGATGCCGCGGCGCAGTTCCTCGAAGCGCTCCGGGTACTGTTCGGGCGGCGCGTTGTGCAGGTTGTCGATTTGCAACTGCATGGCGGAGATCGGCGAGCGCAGTTCGTGCGCGGCATCGGCGATGAACATGCGCTCGGCATTCACGAGCACGGAAAGGCGCTCGATCATACGATTGATCGACTCGACGAAGGGTCGCAGCTCGACGGGTGCCTGCCCCACTTCGAGCGGCTTGAGGTCGTGCAGATCGACCTTCGCCGCACGCCGACCGACGCGCTCCAGCGGCCGCAGTGAAACGCGCACCGTCACCGCGATCGTGAGCGCGAGCAGTGGCAGCAGCGCGAGCACCGGCGACAGGCTCCAGAACGCCACGCGCAAGGCGTTGCGATTGCGCATGCTGCGCGATTCGGCCACCTGAATGTATTCGTCGCCGGCGGCGAGTGCGAACACGTCCCATGACTCGCCGTCGTATTCGACCGACGAGAAGCCGCTTGGCGCGCGCGGCAGCGCGACACGCGCGTTGCTCGTACGGCTCGGGACTTCGCCGTCGTCGGCGGACCAGATCTGCACGACGAAATTGTCGGCGGCGTCGCTGTCGCCGCGCGGCTCGATCGCGCGATGCGGCACGCCGGTCTGCACGTGCGCGGCTGCATCGCGCAGCGTCGTGTTGAACTCGGCGGCGAGACTGCGCACGACGAGGAAGGTGCCGAGCGCACCCAGCATGCCGACGAGGATCGCGAGCGTGCCGATCGCAATGCTCAGGCGGCGATGCAGGGAATGCGCGGCAAAAAACATGGAGCGTCTCGGGTGGGAAGGCGCGCTCCATCATAAAGGATTCGCCGTGCGCAAATCAGGCCGTGCGGTGGGTTTCAGCGATGCGAGCCGCCATGCATGCCACCCGCCCCGCTCCAGACGCCGCCGTGACCACCGTGGAAACCGCCATGAAATCCGCCGTGCATGCCTGGCCCCGGATGCATATGTGGGCCGCCAGGAAAGACGTGATCCATGTGATGAAAGTGATGGAAGTGATCGACGAACACGAACGAGCCGCCCACGAACACCGGCGGCCACCAGCCGTACCATGGACCGGCGTACCAGGTCGTCGCGTCGGTCCATGCCACCGGGTAGACCAGCGTGCCGTCGTTACCCTGCACGATCTGCCAGGTGCCGTCGGGCTGCAGGCAGGCGAGACCGCTGATCACCTGCGGCGCGCCGTCGATCTCGGCAGTGCCGGTGACGGTGCGGCAGTCGGGCGGCGGGTAAGACGACGCGTCCGCGGGCTGCTGCGACGTGGCCGACGTCGTGCAGGCGCCCAGACAGGCCAGCGCCGTGAAGACGAGAAGTTTGCGCATGATGTCGCCCCTCTCGACGGACCGGCCTCGCAGCGCACGGGCTGTGCGCCTTGGCCGTGAAGACTCCATCGGTACGCCTGGCACGCAGCGCGTGAGCGGGCTCGCGCCGGCCGCGTGTCATCTGCAAAACGAGGGGCGCGGGGGCACTATTCCGTTGCGCCCGGCGCGAGCGGCCAGGCCCTGATTACGACTTGTATCGCGACGTGGTTCCGCGAACTGGACGTGTCGCGTTTCATGCCTGCCACCGCTTGACGAACTCCCGGATATCGTCGTTCACACGCGCGGCGTGGTTGAAGTACATGCCGTGCGTGCCGCCCTCATAGACCTTCAGCGTCGCGTGCTCGAGCGCGGCCGCCGTGGGACGTCCGGTTATCTCGAGCGGCGCCGAGGCATCGCAGTCGCCGTGCAGCACGAGCGCCGGCACGTCGATCGCGGCCAGTTCGCGGCGAAAGTCGGTGACCATCTGCACGCGCGACAGCTGCGCCGCGCCGTACAGCGACGCGTTCAGCATCATGTCGGCCGTCCACTGAATGACCGCGTGCGATGTACCGGGGCTGAAGTAAGCCTCGGCGCGCCGCGAGATCCAGTCGGGAAACGACGTGAGCATCTCTTCGATGGACGCTTCGAAAAGACTCGCATCGAGGCCGCCAGGATTGTCAGCAGTCTTGAGCAAGCACGGCGTCGACGCCGGCGAAAGCAGCACAATGCCTGCCACGCGGCGCGAGCCGTAGCGGCTCAAATAGCGCACGATCTCGCCGCTCGCGAACGAATGGCCGACCAGCGTGGCGCGTTCCAGACCTCGGGCGGCAAGGACGGCTTCGAGATCGTCGGCGAGCGTGTCATAGTCGTAGCCGCGGCCAGGGTCGCTCGAGCGGCCATGCCCGCGGCGGTCGTAGGCCACGCAGCGAAAACCCGCGGCCGCGAGCGGCGCGCACTGGTAGTTCCACATGTCGGCGTTGAGCGTCCAGCCCGAGAGGAACACGAGCGGTGCGCCATCGCCCCAGTCGCGATAGTGCAGCGCGGTATCGTCGTCGATGCGGATGTAGCCGGGTTGGCGGGCGTTGAAAGTTGCCATGGTCGTCGCTCCTTGCGGGTGGGGTGTGCCGATGAGCGACATCGTCGTCGATGCCGTGCGAGCTGACGATTACGTGGGAGGTAAGGCCGGGCGTGAGCGCGCTGCGCGCAATCGCACCACGCTGGTGCTAGATTCGTCACACGTACTGCCTGGGAGACAAGCATGAGCAATATCTCGCCGCGTCCGGCCTTCGGGTCTGCCATCTACTATCGCGATCCGTTCGCCGCGCTCGACTGGCTCGAAAAGGCATTCGGCTTTACGCGCCAGTTCGTCGTCACGTCGCCGGACGGGAAGCTCGGTCACTCGGAAATGCGCTTTGGCGACGGCTACGTGATGATTTGCGGCGGCTGGCCCGGCATGCCCTACACGAGCCCCGCCGAACTGGAAGGCAGGAACACGCAGTCGGTCCACGTGCAGCTGAAAAGCGGCCTCGACGCGCATTGCGAACGCGCCCGCGCCGCCGGGGCAAAGATCATCCGCGAGCCGGCGGACCAGTTCTACGGCGACCGCGTCTATGTGGCGTGCGACCCCGAAGGCCACGTGTGGAGCTTCGGCGAGACGGTGCGCGAGGTCACGCGCGAGGAAGCGGAAGCGGCGAGCGGGCTGAAGATCGACGGCTGGATTTGAGCGCGGCCGCGGCCTCAAATAGAAAACGCCCCGACGGGCAATAACCCGTCGGGGCGTTTGCATGAGAGCTCGCACGCGGCGCGCCATCGAGCGCGCGGCGTGGCAAAGCGAAACTGCTTAGCGTTGCGAGATCGGCTTCGCTTCGCGCGGCGTTTCGCCGATGAACAGCTGACGCGGACGGCCGATCTTCTGCTCGGGGTCGGCGATCATTTCGTTCCACTGCGCAATCCAGCCCACCGTACGTGCCATCGCGAAGATACACGTGAACATCGAGGTCGGGATGCCCAGTGCGCGCTGCACGATGCCCGAGTAGAAGTCGACGTTCGGGTACAGCTTGCGCGACACAAAGTATTCGTCTTCCAGCGCGATCTTTTCGAGCTGCATGGCGAGCTTGAAGAGCGGATCGTCGTGCAGGCCCAGTTCGTTGAGCACTTCGTAGCACGTTTCGCGCATGAGCTTCGCACGCGGATCGTAGTTCTTGTACACGCGGTGGCCAAAGCCCATCAGTTTCACGCCCGAGTTCTTGTCCTTCACCTGCTTGATGAACTCAGGAATCTTGTCCGGCGAGCCGATTTCTTCCAGCATGTTCAGTGCGGCTTCGTTCGCACCACCGTGCGCCGGGCCCCACAGACAGGCGATACCCGCAGCGATACACGCGAACGGATTCGCACCCGACGAACCGGCCAGACGTACGGTAGACGTCGAAGCGTTCTGCTCGTGGTCGGCGTGCAGGATGAGGATACGGTCGAGGGCGCGCACGAGCACGTCGTTGACCTTGTACTCTTCGCACGGGTTCGAGAACATCATGCGCATGAAGTTCGCGCTGTACGACAGATTGTTCTGCGGATACACGAACGGCTGGCCGATCGAGTACTTGTACGCCATGGCGACGAGCGTCGGCAGCTTCGCGATCATACGGATCGCCGAAACTTCACGATGCTTCGGGTTATTGATGTCGAGCGAGTCGTGATAGAACGCCGAAAGCGCGCCGACTGCGGCGACCAGAATCGCCATCGGGTGCGCGTCGCGACGGAAGCCGCGGAAGAAGAACTGCATTTGCTCGTGAACCATCGTGTGCTGCGTGACGGTCTTCACGAACTCTTCCTTCTGCGCCGCGTTCGGCAGTTCGCCGCGGTACAGCAGGTAGCAGGTTTCGAGGAAGTCGGCGTTTTGCGCGAGGTTGTCGATCGGGTAGCCGCGGTAAAGCAGCTCGCCCTTGTCCCCGTCGATGTACGTGATCGCCGAGTTGCACGAGGCCGTCGACATGAAGCCCGGGTCATACGTGAACTTGCCGGTCTGACCGTACAGTTTGCGGATGTCGATCACATCCGGGCCCATCGTGCCCTTGTAGATCGGCAGTTCGACGCTCGGCGAATTGTCGCTGAACGATAGCGTGGCTTTTACATCAGACGGGGTCATAGCACATCCTCAATCGAAGATAAACACGGGATTCGATAGTTTTGTACGTCGGGCGCGGCGCCTCCATATTGCCGCCGCGCTCAGACGTTCCGAAGCAGCTCCAGCACCCGCTTCACGTCCGGGTCGGCAAGGTCGCCTTCTGGTTCCTTGCGCGCGAGCAGCAAGTCCATCAGGTCGTTATCGCTCAGCTCGAGCAGGCGCGTGAGAGCGCCCACGTCGGCGTCGCTGAGTTCATGCTCATAGCGCTCGAAAAACCGCTCAAAAATCAGATCGTTTTCGAGCAGGCCGCGCCGCGCGCGCCAGCGAAGGCGCGCGCGGCGATGGGGGTCAGACTGGTGCGATTCCATTTCAGAACAACAACATCAAACCGCGCGGCGGAACATCAGTTCCTTGATCTTGCCGATCGCCTTCGTCGGGTTCAGGCCCTTCGGGCAAACGTCGACGCAGTTCATGATCGTATGGCAGCGGAACAGACGGTACGGGTCCTCGAGGTTGTCGAGGCGCTCGCCGGTCGCTTCGTCGCGGCTGTCCGCGATGAAGCGGTAAGCCTGCAGCAGACCTGCCGGGCCGACGAACTTGTCCGGGTTCCACCAGAAGCTCGGGCACGAAGTCGAGCAGCTTGCGCACAGAATACACTCGTACAGGCCATCGAGTTCGTCACGCTGCTCAGGCGACTGCAGACGCTCCTTCTCGGGCGGCGGCGTGTCGTTGATCAGGTACGGCTTGATCGAGTGGTACTGGTTGAAGAACTGCGTGAAGTCGCAGATCAGGTCGCGCACGACGGGCAGGCCCGGCAGCGGACGCAGCACGATCTTCGCCGGCAGGTCGTTCAGGTTCGTGAGGCACGCGAGACCGTTCTTGCCGTTGATGTTCATGGCGTCCGAACCGCACACGCCTTCACGGCACGAACGGCGGAACGACAGCGTCTCGTCCAGTTCCTTGAGCTTGACCAGCGCGTCGAGCAGCATGCGCTCGTGCGTGAGTTCCAGCTCGTACGTTTGCATGCGCGGCGCCGCGTCCTTGTCCGGGTCGTAGCGATAGACTTCAAAAATGCGTTTGGCCATTTCCAATTCCTTTTGACTGGCGTGTGCCTTAGAACGTACGCGCCTTCGGCGGCACGGACTCGACGGTCAGCGGTTGCATGTGGACCGGCTTGTAATCGAGTCGGTCGCCTTCGCTGAACCAGAGCGTATGGCGCAGCCAGTTTTCGTCGTCGCGGTGTTCGAAGTCGCTCTGTGCGTGTGCACCACGGCTTTCCTTACGGGCTTCAGCCGAAACCATCGTTGCGCGTGCAACTTCGATAAGGTTCGCCACTTCGAGCGCTTCCACGCGCGCCGTGTTGAACACCTTCGACTTGTCCTTCAGGTGAATGTGCTTCGCGCGCTCAGCGATCTCCGCGATGTCCTTCACGCCGTCTGCCAGCAGCTTCGATGTGCGGAACACGCCTGCGTGCTTCTGCATCGAGCCGCGGATGTCGTTCGCGACGCTTTGCGCGTACTCGCCCGAGGTCGACTTGTCGAGCTCGGCAAGGCGCGAGAGCGCGAAGTCGGCGGCGTCGGCCGGCAGCGGCTTGTGGTCCTTGAGCTCCTTGACGTGCTTGACGATGTGGTTGCCAGCCGCACGGCCGAACACCACGAGGTCGAGCAGCGAGTTCGTGCCGAGACGGTTTGCGCCGTGCACCGAGACGCACGAGCATTCGCCCACGGCGTAGAAGCCGTTGACGACTTCTTCATGACCCTTGGGCGTGCCAACGACCTGGCCGTTGATGTTCGTCGGGATGCCGCCCATCTGGTAGTGGATGGTCGGCACGACCGGGATCGGCTCCTTGATACAGTCCACGTTCGCGAACTTGAGCGCGATTTCGCGAATCGACGGCAGACGCTTCATGATCGTCTCGGCGCCGATGTGCGAAAGGTCGAGCAGCACGTGGTCCTTGTGCGGACCCACGCCGCGGCCTTCCTTGATTTCCTGGTCCATCGAACGCGAAACGAAGTCGCGCGGCGCCAGGTCCTTCAGGGTCGGCGCGTAACGCTCCATGAAGCGCTCGCCGTTCGAGTTACGCAGAATGCCGCCTTCGCCGCGCACGCCTTCCGTGATCAGCACGCCCGCGCCGGCCACGCCGGTCGGGTGGAACTGCCAGAACTCCATGTCCTGCAGCGCGATGCCCGAACGGGCCGCCATGCCGAGGCCGTCACCGGTGTTGATGAACGCGTTGGTCGATGCCGCGAAGATCCGGCCCGCGCCGCCCGTGGCGAACAGCGTGGTCTTGCCTTCGAGGATGTAGACGTCGCCCGTTTCCATTTCGAGCGCGGTCACGCCGAGCACGTCGCCGTCGGCGTCGCGGATCAGGTCGAGCGCCATCCATTCGACGAAGAACGTGGTCTTCGCCGCGACGTTCTGCTGGTACAGCGTGTGCAGCAGCGCGTGGCCGGTACGGTCAGCAGCAGCACAGGCGCGCTGGACCGGCTTCTCGCCGTAGTTGGCCGTGTGGCCGCCGAACGGGCGCTGGTAGATCGTGCCGTCGGCGTTACGGTCGAACGGCATGCCCATGTGTTCGAGCTCGTACACGGCGTTCGGCGCTTCACGGCACATGAACTCGATCGCGTCCTGATCGCCGAGCCAGTCGGAGCCCTTGATCGTGTCGTAGAAGTGGTAGTGCCAGTTGTCTTCGCTCATGTTGCCGAGCGAGGCGCCGATGCCGCCCTGGGCCGCCACCGTGTGCGAACGCGTGGGGAATACCTTCGAGAGCACACAAACCGACAGGCCAGCGCGCGCGAGTTGCAGCGAAGCGCGCATCCCCGAGCCGCCAGCACCGACGATGACCACGTCGAACTTGCGACGCGGCAATGAATTCTTGATTGCAGCCATTCTTTTACACTCTCCAGAGAATCTGAGCGGCGTAGCCGAGGCTGCCCAGCAGCCATGCGATCGTGAGGACGTCCAGCGTGATGCGCAGGCCGACCGGCTTGATGTAGTCCATCCAGATGTCACGCACACCGACCCACGCGTGCAGGAACAGCGCGATCAGGGTGACGAACGTCGCGAGCTTCATCCACTGCGCGGCGAAGATCGAGGCCCAGCCGTCATACGAGAAGTCGTGCGCGCCGAAGAACAGCACGAGCAGCACGATCGTGTAGATCGCCATGATCACGGCGGTGGCGCGTTGCGCGATCCAGTCGCGAATGCCGTAGTGAGCGCCGACGACAAGGCGCTTCGGACCGATACCGTTATTAGCCGACATTTTTTAGAACGCTCCGAAGAGTTTTGCCGCAAAGGCGATCGTGAGGACCGTGGAGACGATCACGACGACGAGGGAGGTCGACTTGCCTTTTTCCTTGCTCACGAGGCCATGGTTGAAGTCCATGCACAGGTGACGCACGCCAGCGCAGAAGTGAAACAGGAACGCCCACCCGAGGACCAGCACGATGAGCTTGACGATGATATTGGAGAGGAAGCCCTTGAATACCTCGAAGCTAAGCTCCGAAGTGAGGCTCTGGTCCAACAGGAACAAGATGAAAGGCAGGAACAGGAACAACAACGCACCGCTGACGCGGTGGCCGATCGACACACGACCGGCCAGAGGCAGGCGGTATGCGAACAATATCTGCCCAAGCCCGATGTTCCGGTATTCCGGCCTCGGTTTTTTTGCGGCTTCTGCCATGCTAGACCCCTACTATGTGTTAACACTAATTCGCAATTTTAGCGCCTTTTCATATCGCGCTGCAGCGAAATCCACGTCGGGTACGGCTGGTGGTGCGCGCAAGCAAAGGCACTCTGGGGAAGGCTCCGCGCCTTTTGCGCGGTCGCCCGTCAACTCAAATCGTTCTGATAGTAGTACCCGGTTGTGACATACCATCCGCGGCGCACCTCGACCGGCCGGTCTCCATAGGTATATGACACGCGCTCGACCGACAGCAAAGGAAAACCTGCGGGCACCTTGAGAAGATCGGCCACCGAGGGCTCCGCGGCCACGGCGCGGATCTTCTCGGTCGCACGAATCATGCGCGTGCCGAATTCCGCTTCGAACATGGCGTAGAGCGGGCCTTTGTACTCGGCGAGGCGCTCGCTCGTGAGCCCGCGGAACACCCCGCCGGGCAGCCAGATTTCGTCGAGCACGGTGCTCTCGCCGTCGAACTGCAAGAGACGCCGGATCAGCACCACCGGGTCCGAGGGCTTGAGGTCGAGCTGTCGCGCGATCTCGGCCGAAGCGCGCAGGCGCCGGCACTCGAGCAGCTTGCTCACGTGCGGGTGCTCCGCGCCGTCATCGGCGAGTAATCTAAGAAAGCGAAACTGGGCGCGCTCTTCGTTGTGCGTTGCAACAAACGTGCCCTTGCCCTGGCGGCGCACCAGCAGATTGTCGGCAGCCAGCTCGTCGATCGCCTTGCGCACGGTCCCCTGGCTCACCTTGTAACGGGCGGCCAGTTCGACTTCGCTGGGGATGATTTCGCCGGGCTTCCATTCGCCGGACTCGAGGCTCTGGGTAATGAGCCCCTTGATCTGCTGGTACAGCGGACTGAAGGTCGGGGACGGCGGAACCGCGGGCGCAGACGCTTGAGCCCCGCTCTCGGGAGCGGTGGAATTCGCGTTGCTGGCCGGGTTTGCACTCATGGCGCGCATTTCAACATAAAGCCCCCTACGCATCAAGCATTTTGCCTGCAATAGTTATGTCTTATATAAGACATAAGATACTGTTGACTTTGACCCTGACGACTCCTACACTCCCGATCGAGCAAGGGTTTGCGGGCGGCCTGCATGCTAATTTCAGGAGATGAAAAAGGCATGACGAAGAGGCGCCGCCGGCTGCATCCACCTCGTGGCGAATGCGCCGCGAGCCGCCTTGCACGATGCTGTTCCCTCACGCAGTAAACGCAGTAAAGGTTTCGATCCGCCCAGCCGGCACGCGTGAGTCGTTGCGCGCCGCGCGTCTGTGGTAGAGCCCGAGCGAGCTGTTGCAGGAGTCGGCACACGCGAAGCGGCCAGCGTCTGGTGTCCCTCGAAGGGCGCCCCGTTCACCTCTTGCCATGTTGCACAGGTTACCGGCACGGCGGTCCGTGCCGGCGGCGCACGCTTCACGGCTTGTCAGTCATGGTCGTTCCAGTGAAGCGCGCACGCCGGCGATCAAGACCGCCTGTTTCACCTACGCTTCGTGTATCGCGCATATAGAATGGCGTTTTACCCTGGCGTCTAACGCATCTTCCTGGAGATTTTCAATGGCTAAGCCCGCAAAGCGCGTTGCCGTCACCGGCGCCGCAGGTCAGATCGCTTACTCCCTGCTGTTCCGCATTGCGAATGGCGACCTGCTCGGCAAGGATCAGCCCGTCATCCTGCAACTGCTCGACCTGCCGCAAGCGCAAGCCGCCGTCAAGGGCGTCGTGATGGAACTGGACGACTGCGCATTCCCGCTGCTCGCGGGCGTGGTCATCACCGACGACCCGAAGGTCGCGTTCAAGGACGCCGACGTCGCCCTGCTGGTTGGCGCACGTCCGCGCTCGAAGGGCATGGAGCGTAAGGACCTGCTCTCGGCCAACGCCGAAATCTTCACGGTTCAGGGCAAGGCGCTGAACGACGTCGCCAGCCGCGACGTGAAGGTGCTGGTCGTCGGCAACCCGGCCAACACGAACGCCTACATCGCCATGAAGTCGGCTCCGGACCTGCCGAAGAAGAACTTCACCGCCATGCTGCGTCTGGACCACAACCGCGCGCTCTCGCAACTGGCCGCCAAGTCGGGCAAGCCGGTCGCTTCGATCGAGAAGCTCGCCGTGTGGGGCAACCACTCGCCGACGATGTACCCCGACTTCCGTGTCGCAACGGCGGAAGGCCAGTCGCTGACCAAGCTGATCAACGACGACGAATGGAACCGCAACACGTTCATCCCGACGGTCGGCAAGCGCGGCGCGGCGATCATCGAAGCGCGCGGCCTCTCGTCGGCAGCTTCGGCCGCCAACGCTGCAATCGACCACGTGCGTGACTGGGTCCTCGGCACGAACGGCAAGTGGGTCACGATGGGTATCCCGTCGGACGGCTCGTACGGCATCCCCGAAGACATCATCTACGGCGTGCCGGTGACCTGCGAAAACGGCGAATACAAGCGCGTGGAAGGCCTCGAAATCGACGCGTTCTCGCGCGAGAAGATGGACGGCACGCTGGCTGAGCTGCTCGAAGAGCGCGAAGGCGTCGCTCACCTGCTCGGCAAGTAAGCCGGCTGGACGAACGGAACGCGCGTTTGACGCCCGTTCCGTTCTGCTTTATGGGCACGCGGGGCAGCCTCCGCGGCCCGCCTCGACCCGATCCGCATGCGCCTTGCCGGCAGGGCGCATGCGAATCCGGTATCTCCTACAAAACTCGACTCCCGACGCCGAAGATGCGCGCCATTCTGCCAGCCGAAGTGCTGTTTGACGGCGAAGCGCCGCCCGCCATCCTGCCCGCATGCGACCACTACGCGGGCAGTGAGAAGCTGATGCTCAAATCGCTCGCGCTGCAGCAGCAGTTGGGCCCGGTATTCGACATCACGCTCGATTGCGAAGACGGCGCGCAGGTCGGCCGCGAAGCCGAACACGCCGAACTCGTGGCGTCGTTCATCGGCGGCGAACACGACCGCTTCGGCCGCATCGGCGTGCGCATCCACGATTTCCATCATCCCCACTGGCGCGACGACGTGCGCATGATCCTGCGCGCCGCGAAGCGCGCGCCGGCCTTCATCACCCTGCCGAAGATCCGCGCCGTGGGCGACGCCGCCGAAATGACGGCGTTCATCGAGGCCACGCGCGTCGAGATGGGGATCGACAAGCCCATTCCCGTTCAATTGCTCGTCGAAACGCATGGCGCACTCGCTCGTGTGTTCGACCTCGCCGCGCTGCGCGGCGTCGAGTCGCTGAGCTTCGGGCTGATGGACTTCGTCTCCGCGCACGACGGCGCGATTCCCGACACGGCGATGCGCTCGCCCGGCCAGTTCGACCACCCGCTCGTGCGCCGCGCGAAGCTCGAAATCGCGGCCGCGTGCCATGCGTTCGGGCGCGTGCCCTCGCACAACGTCAGTACGGAAGTGCGCGACATGGACGTGGTGGCGAACGACGCGCGCCGCGCACGCAACGAGTTCGGCTACACGCGCATGTGGAGCATTCACCCGGCGCAGATTCCCGCAATCGTGGCCGCTTTCGCGCCGCGCGACGAAGAAATCGCGCTGGCCGCCGAAATCCTGCTGGCCGCGCAGCACGCACAATGGGGTCCGACACGCCACGGCGACACGCTGCACGACCGCGCGAGCTATCGCTATTACTGGTCGGTGCTGCGCCGCGCGCGCGCCACGGGCCGCGCCGTGCCGGCCGAAGCGGCGCCGCTGTTCGCGAGCGGGGAGCCGACGCGGGAGTCGGCATGAATGCGCGCCGGGAAGACGCAGAAAACGTTTTCAACATACTGCGCCAAGGCAAACAGGCGCATCGCGCGCCACCTGGCGCAGCGACGGCAGTCACGGACAGTTACAGGCAGTTACTTGCGAACCACGGCGCAAACAACACCGGGCCGGAGAAATTGAAGTTCATGGCGATAAATAGGTGAAAATAGCGTCCGCTGCGCGCTTTCCGGGCGCGCGCAGTGCAAACGGCGGTTGCCTGTTCAACCGCGCACTGATCAACCGCTTTTAGATAGATAAAGGTTTGACACTCATGAAGAAACTGCTGATCGCCGCTGTCATCGGCACGCTGTCCTCGACGCTGATGCTGGCTGCCACCGACGCCGCCGCACAAGGCACGTCGACCACGACCGCCAAGAAGCCGGCTCCGAAGCATCGCATCATCAAGCGCAAGGCCAACCCGGCCAAGGAAGCGAAGATGGATCCGATCCCGGAAGGCTCGGAGCACTGGAGCTGCGCTGAAGGCGCACAATTCGACCTGAAGGGCGACATGGCGCGTGACCAGATCGTCACCGTTCACTGGGCGAACAAGAACTACAACCTGCCGCGTCAGGTCACGACCACGGGCGCCGACCGCTTCCACGACGCCGCCACCGGCCTCGACCTCGTCGTGATCCCGACGAAGGCCATGCTGTTCTCGGACAAGGACAGCTCGCGTCTGGCCGACGAGTGCAAGACTGTTGCAATGCAGCAAGGCGCAATGGCGCCGACCCAGGCTCAAGCGCTGAACCCGGCTAACCGCGCTCCGGCAGCCGCCAGCGGCGCCGCGGGCCAGTAAGGACCGCAGGATCGCCTCGATGTCCGCCCTGATCTCCAACGTCAGGCCGCAGCCGGACCAGGTACTGGTCGATATCGTCGATTACGTGCTGGGCGGGTTTGCCAAAGACGGGGTTGACAGCGCGCTCGCGCTGACGACGGCCCGGCATTGCCTGATCGATACCCTCGGCTGCGGACTCGAGGCGCTCTCCTACCCCGCCTGCACCAAGTTGCTGGGACCGATCGTGCCGGGCACGATCGTCCCGCACGGTGCGAAAGTGCCGGGCACGCCATTCCAGCTCGATCCGGTTCAGGCCGCGTTCAACATCGGCGCGATGATCCGCTGGCTCGACTTCAACGACACCTGGCTCGCCGCCGAATGGGGCCATCCGTCGGACAACCTGGGCGGCATCCTCGCGACCGCCGACTGGCTCTCGCGCACCGCCGTCGCACAGGGCAAGCCGCCACTCACCATGAAGCACGTGCTCGAAGGCATGGTGAAGGCGCACGAGATCCAGGGCTGCATTGCGCTGGAAAACTCGTTCAACCAGGTCGGTCTCGACCATGTGCTGCTCGTGAAGCTCGCCTCGACCGCCGTGGTCGGACAAATGCTCGGGCTCACGCGCGACGAGCTGATCAACGCCGTTTCGCTCGCGATGGTCGACGGCCAGTCGCTGCGCACCTACCGCCACGCGCCCAATACGGGCTCGCGCAAGTCGTGGGCCGCAGGCGACGCCACCTCGCGCGCCGTGCGCCTAGCGCTCATGGCGAAAACGGGCGAGATGGGCTATCCCTCGGCGCTCACGGCAAAAACGTGGGGCTTCTACGACGTCTCGTTCAAGGGACAGCCGTTCAGGTTTCAACGCCCCTACGGCACGTATGTCATGGAAAACGTGCTGTTCAAGATTTCGTTCCCCGCCGAATTCCACGCGCAGACCGCTGCCGAAGCCGCGATGACGCTGCACGGCGTGCTGGCGCAACGCGGCAAGACGGCTGGGGACATCAAGCGCATCACCATCCGCACGCATGAAGCGGCCATCCGCATCATCGACAAGAGCGGCCCGCTTGCCAACCCGGCCGATCGCGACCACTGTATCCAGTACATGGTCGCCGTGCCGCTGATCTTCGGCCGCCTCACCGCCTCCGACTACGAAGACGACGTCGCGAGCGACCCGCGCATCGACGCGCTGCGCGCGAAGACGGTATGCGTGGAAGACCCGCAATTTACGAAGGATTATCACGATCCGGACAAGCGCTCGATCGCGAATGCGCTCACCATAGAGCTCATCGACGGCACGACGCTCGACGAGGTCGTAGTCGAGTACCCGATCGGCCACAAGCGGCGCCGCGAAGAAGGCATTCCGCTGCTGATCGAGAAGTTTCGAATCAACCTCGCGCGCCGCTTCCCCGCGAAGCAGCAGCAGGCGATTCTCGATGTCTCGCTCGACGAGGCGCGGCTTTGCGCCCTGCCCGTCAACGAGTACGTCGACATGTATGTGATCTGAGCAATCAGGCAGGTATCAGTGACAGCAGCAAACGAGCAGTAAGCGTTATTTCCGCGATTAAACGAAGGAAAACACTATGGCCCACAATCTCCACAAAACGCTAAAAGAATTCGACAGCGGTTCCGGCAAAGGCAAGTTCTACTCGCTGCCGCAACTCGGCAAGCAGCTTGGCGTGAAGATCAATCGTCTGCCGGTCTCGATTCGTCTGGTGCTCGAGTCTGTGCTGCGTAACTACGACGGCAAGAAGATCGCGGAAGAGCACATCGAGCAACTCGCGAACTGGAAGCCGAACGCCACGCGCGTCGACGAGATCCCGTTCGTGGTCGCCCGCGTCGTGTTGCAGGACTTCACCGGCGTGCCGCTGCTCGCCGACATCGCCGCCATGCGCGGCGTGGCAAAGCAGGTCGGAAAGGACCCGAAGGTCATCGAGCCGCTCGTGCCGGTGGATCTCGTCGTCGACCACTCGGTCCAGATCGACTACTTCCGCCAGAAAGACGCGCTCGACCTGAACATGAAACTGGAATTCCAGCGCAACAACGAGCGCTACCAGTTCATGAAGTGGGGCATGCAGGCGTTCGACACGTTCAAGGTCGTGCCGCCGGGCATCGGCATCGTCCACCAGGTGAACCTGGAATACCTCGCGCGCGGCGTGCACAAGAAGGCCGAGGGCGGCGATACCGTCTACTACCCGGACACGCTCGTCGGCACCGACAGCCACACCACGATGATCAACGGCATCGGCGTGGTGGGCTGGGGCGTGGGCGGCATCGAAGCGGAAGCCGGCATGCTCGGCCAGCCGGTGTACTTCCTCACGCCTGACGTGGTGGGCGTCGAGCTCAAGGGCAAGCTGCGCGAAGGCTGCACGGCAACTGACCTCGTGCTGACCATCACCGAAATGCTGCGCAAGGAGAAGGTCGTCGGCAAGTTCGTCGAGTTCTTCGGCGAAGGCACGGCGTCGATCGGCGTGCCCGACCGCGCGACGATCGGCAACATGGCGCCGGAGTACGGCGCGACGATGGGCTTCTTCCCCGTCGACGAAAAGACGATCGACTACTTCAAGGGCACGGGCCGCACGCAAGCCGAAATCGAGGCGTTCGCGAACTACTTCAAGGCGCAGGACCTCTTCGGCGTGCCGAAGGCCGGCGACATCGACTACACGAAGACGCTCGTCCTCGACCTCGGCACGGTCGCACCGTCGCTGGCCGGTCCGAAGCGCCCGCAAGACCGCATCGAAATCGGCAACGTGAAGTCGACCTTCACGGACCTGTTCTCGAAGCCGGTCGCGGAAAACGGCTTCAACAAGAAGGCCGCCGACCTCTCCGCCGAATACGCGGCGGGCGACAAGGTCAAGCTGCACAACGGCGACGTGCTGATCGCCGCGATCACGTCGTGCACGAACACGTCGAACCCGAGCGTGCTGCTGGCCGCCGGTCTGCTCGCGAAGAAGGCCGTGGAAGCGGGCCTGACGGTCGCGCCGCACATCAAGACGTCGCTCGCGCCGGGATCGCGCATCGTCACCGAATACCTGACGAAAACGGGCCTGCTGCCGTACCTCTCGAAGCTCGGCTTCGAACTCGCGGCATACGGCTGCACGACCTGTATCGGCAACGCCGGCGACCTGACGCCCGAACTGAACGAATCGATCGTCAAGAACGACGTCGTCGCGGCTGCGGTGCTCTCGGGCAACCGCAACTTCGAAGCGCGTATCCACCCGAACATCCGCGCGAACTTCCTGGCCTCGCCGCCGCTGGTGGTCGCATACGCGATCGCGGGCAACATCACGCGCGACCTGATGACGGAACCGGTGGGCAAGGGCAACGGCGGCCGTGACATCTACCTCGGCGACATCTGGCCGACGAGCGACGAAGTCAACGCGCTGCTCAAGTTCGCGCTCGATCCGGACGCGTTCCAGAAGAACTACAGCCAGCTCACGAAGAAGGGCGACCTGTGGAGCAAGATCGAAGGTGAAGAAGGTCAGGTCTACGACTGGCCGAAGTCGACCTACATCGCCGAGCCGCCGTTCTTCGGCAGCGATTTTTCGATGACGCCGTCCTCGGGCGTGCCCGAAATCAAGGGCGCGCGCGCACTGGGCATCTTCGGTGACTCGGTCACGACCGACCACATCAGCCCGGCTGGCTCGATCAAGGAAGACTCGCCCGCAGGCAAGTGGCTGAAGGAAAACGGCGTGCAGAAGGCCGACTTCAACAGCTACGGCTCGCGCCGCGGCAACCACGACGTGATGATGCGCGGCACCTTCGCGAACGTGCGTATCAAGAACCTGATGATCCCGGCGAAGGCCGACGGCACGCGCGTGGAAGGCGGCCTGACGATCCATCAGCCGAGCGGCGAACAGCTCTCGATCTATGACGCAGCGATGAAGTACATCGACGCCGGCACGCCGACCATGGTGTTCGCAGGCGAAGAGTACGGTACCGGTTCGTCGCGTGACTGGGCAGCCAAGGGCACGCAGCTGCTGGGCGTGAAGGCCGTGGTCGCACGCAGCTTCGAGCGTATCCACCGCTCGAACCTCGTTGGCATGGGCGTTCTGCCGCTGCAGTTCAAGGGTTCGGACAGCGTTCAGTCGCTCGGCCTGACCGGCGAAGAAACGTTCGACATCGAAGGCCTGACGGACGACTTCAAGCCGCAACAGGACCTGACGCTCGTGATCCACCACAAGGACGGCAAGGACCAGCGCGTGCAGGTGCTGCTGCGCATCGACACGCCGATCGAAGTCGACTACTACAAGCACGGCGGTATTCTGCCGTTCGTGCTGCGCTCGCTGCTCGCGGCGTAAGTACGCAGTTTTTTGCAGGTGCCGCGCCCGGCAACGGGTGCGGTCACACTTGGAGCCCGACGCAAGTCGGGCTTTTTTTTCGACTGGGCTCCGGGTCGAGCTATTCGATCAGCTTGTTCAACGTCGCAAACTCGATCAGCGCCGCAAGCGACGACACGCCGAGCTTGTCCAGTACGCGGGTCTTGTAGGTGCTGACGGTTTTATCGGAAAGCCCAAGCCGTGCCGCGATACCCTTGTTGCTCAAACCGCGCGCTAGATACTGCAGGACTTCGACTTCGCGAGGCGACAGCCCGTTGAGCGCGACGTCGCGTCCGCCGCCGCAGCTACCTGCCGGGAAGCAGTCGTAGCCGAGCAAGACCGCCTTGACCACACCGCACAGTTCCTCCACACCGCGATTCTTGTTGACATAGCCGTTCGCGCCCGCGACGCGCGTGTGATTGGCCATGACCAGCTCGGGCTTCGCAGAGAGCACGAGAATGCGTGCGCCGGGCTGCGTCGTGCGAACGCCGCGGATCACGGAAAGGCCGTCGAGCTTCGGCAACTCGAGGTCGAGAATGACCAGATCGGGATGCAGTTGCTGGACGAGGCGCAGGCCCGCTTCGCCGTCGCTGCACTCGCCGACCAGTTCGTACTCCGTATTGAGCACGTTGGCGAGCATCTTCAGCACGATCGGATGGTCGTCGATGACGACGACGCGTTTCATTTTTTGTTCCATGGTGGCGTATTTGTTTGACCCTTCAGCGTGAATCTCACAGCCTGAACGACCTGGCGGCAATTGTGTATAGGAAAGTTCTGAAAGAACCCGCAAGAAACTGTCGCAGGGTTAACCCATTGCTCTCATAGTTTGAATTTAACTAACGCGTGAATTAAAGTAGAACGATGATCACCCGCACCGCTGCTGCTGCGGCCCGCCCGCGAGGCCGGCGCCCCGCCGCCGCCGACCTCGACATGCGCGAGCGGCTGCTCGCCAGCGCCACGCAACTGTTCGGCGAGCAAGGCATCGCGGCCACCACCATGGCGCAGATCGCCGAGGCCGCCGGCGTGACGTCCGCGATGGTTCACTACTACTTCACGAATCGCGAAAAGCTGCTCGACGCCGTGGTCGAGGAGCGCATCGCGCGCTCCATTGCCTTCGTGTGGGAGAGTGTGGATAGCGCTGACAGTGATCTCTCGCAAGACCCTCACGCGCTCGTGGAAGAACTAGTCGCGCGGCTCTTCGACGTCACCGCGCGCATGCCCTGGCTGCCGCCGCTCTGGCTGCGCGAAATCGTCAACGAAGGCGGCCTGCTGCGCGAGCGCATGCTCAAGCGTCTGCCCACCGAGCAGTTGCAACGTTTTGCCGCGCGCGTCAACGAGGCGCAGCGCGATGGCAGCGTCAACGCCGAACTCGAAGCTCCGCTGCTGTTCATCTCGATTCTCGCGCTCGTCATGCTGCCGCTCGCCACTTCGAAGCTCTGGCAAAGTGTGCGCGGCTTTCCGAAGATCGAGCGCGAGGCACTGCATCGGCATGTGAGCGCGCTGTTGAGCGCGGCCTTGCGGCCCGCGCCGCAGGCCACGCGTGCGCGCCGCGCGACGGGCTCGACGGGGAGCCGCAAGGGGGACGCGTCATGAAGCGCCTCATTGCCGTCATATGCACTGCGTTGCTCGTGTTAGCCGCGTGTTCCAGGCATGGACCGGCTGGCTGGCAGGGCTATGCCGAAGGCGAGTACGTCTATCTCGCTTCTTCGCAGCCGGGCACGCTCACACACCTCGAAGTGCAACGCGGGCAGACTGTCGCCGCCAATGCGGCCGCCTTCGCGCTCGACTCCGTCGAGGAAGCGGCTGCGCGCGACGAGGCGCAGCATCGGCTGACGGCCGCACAGCAGCAACTCGCCGACCTCCAGACGGGCAAGCGTCCGCCCGAAGTGCGCGTGACCGAGGCACAGCTCGCGCAGGCCGAGGCGAACGCGCGCAAGGCCGCGCTCCAGCTCACGCGCGACGAAACACAGCTTCGCGCGGGCGGTATTGCGCAGGCACAGCTCGACGATTCGCGCGCGCAGGCTGCCTCCACGGCCGCCCAGGTGCGCGAGTTGCAAAACCAGGTGCGCGTGGCGAATCTGCCGGGACGTAGCGCGCAAATCGCCGCCCAGGCCGCCGACGTCGAGGCCGCGCGCGCCTCGCTCGCACAGGCGCAGTGGCGGCTCGACCAGAAGCGCGTGAGTGTGCCGAGCGGCGGCCTCGTCTACGACACGCTATTTCGTGTAGGCGAGTGGGTGCAGGCGGGCAACCCCGTCGTGCAGATGTTGCCGCCTCAGAACGTGAAGGTGCGCTTCTTCGTGCCGGAAACGATCGTCGGATCGCTCGCGCCCGGTCGCAAGGTGAACGTGCGCTGCGACGGCTGCGCCGCCCTGGTGCCCGCCACCATCACGTGGATTTCGAACGCCGCCGAATATACGCCGCCCGTCATCTACAGCAACGAGAACCGCGCGAAGCTCGTTTTCATGATCGAGGCGCGGCCTTCCGCAGAAGACGCCGTGAAGCTGCATCCGGGCCAGCCGGTCGAGGTGACGCTTCAATGAGCACACCTGATCGATCCGCCGGCGACTACGCCATCGACGTGCGCAATCTCAACAAGCGTTTCGGCAGCAAGCATGTCGTCAACGACGTGTCGCTGCGTGTGGCGCGCGGCGAGATCTTCGGCTTTCTCGGCCCGAACGGCAGCGGCAAAACCACGTCGATCCGGCTCATGTGCGGGCTGCTCACGCCCGACTCGGGTTCGGGCACCTGCCTTGGCTACGACATCCTGCGCGAGAGCGCGCAGATCAAGCGTCACGTCGGCTACATGACGCAGCGATTCTCGTACTGGGAAGACCTGACGATCCGCGAGAACCTCGACTTCGTCGCGCGCATCTACGAGATGCCGAACCGGCGCGAAGCCGTCGACCGCGCGCTCGAATCGCTCGGGCTCGCCAGCCGCGCGAGCCAGCTCACGGGTGCGCTTTCGGGCGGCTGGAAGCAGCGGCTCGCGCTCGCGGCCTGCATGCTGCACGAGCCCGAATTGCTGCTGCTCGACGAACCGACAGCGGGCGTCGATCCCACCGCACGCCGCGACTTCTGGGAGGAGTTGCACCGGCTCGCCGCGCGGGGCATTTCGGTGCTCGTGAGCACGCATTACATGGACGAAGCCGAGCGCTGCCACAAGCTCGCCTATATCGCCTACGGCAAGCTGCTCACGCAAGGCACCGCGGCCGAGGTGATCGCTGAACAGAACCTCGAAACGTGGGCGATTCATGGCGAGCGGCTCAGCGCACTCGCCGCGCAGTTGCGCGACGCGCCGGGAATCGACCAGACGGTGGTGTTCGGCTCCGCGCTGCATGCGAGCGGACGCGATCACGCAGCGCTCGCCAAGGCGGTCGAGCGTGCCGTAGAAGGCCAGCCGCTGCGCGCGGAACGCATCGACACTGGTCTCGAAGATGTCTTCATCTACCTGATGAGCCATGCTCAGGACAATTACGGGGTCACGTCGTGAGCGCCTCGTTCCCGTTTTCCGTGGCGCGCTGGTGGAGCATCGTGCTCAAGGAGTTCCTGCAGCTCAAGCGCGACCGCATCACGTTCGCGATGATCGTGGGCCTGCCGATCATTCAGCTCACGCTGTTCGGCTATGCAATCAACACCGACCCCAAGCACCTGCCCACGGCCATCGTCGTGCGCGAAGACAGCGTGTTCGCGCGCAGCTTCGTCGCGGGCATGCGTAACTCCGCCTATTTCGACGTGATCGAAACGCTGCCTGACGATGCCTCGGCGCGTCATGCGCTCGCGCGCGGCACGGTGCAGTTCGTGCTCAGCATTCCTGTCGATTTCTCGCGGCGCCTGCTGCGCGGCGAGCGCCCTTCGCTGCTCGTCGAAGCCGACGCGAGCGATCCCACCGCCATCACCACCGCGCTCGCGGCGCTGCCCGGGCTTGTCGCGCCGGTGGCCGCGAAGGACCTCACCGGCCCGCTCGCGCATCTGAACGGCACCCCCGCCGCGTTCGACGTGCAGGTGCACCGGCTCTACAACCCCGAGGGCATCACGCAATACAACGTCGTGCCCGGGCTCATGGGCGTGATCCTCACGATGACAATGGTGATGATGACGGGTCTCGCCATCACGCGAGAGCGCGAGCGCGGCACGATGGAGAACCTGCTCGCGACGCCTGTGCTGCCCATCGAGGTGATGACGGGCAAGATCATTCCGTACGTGGCGATCGGGCTGATCCAGGCGACCATCATTGTGCTCGCCGCGCGCTACGTCTTTCACGTGCCGTTCGCGGGCGGTCTCGTCACGCTCTATCTTTCGGCGCTGCTGTTCATTGCCGCGAATCTCACGGTGGGCATCACGCTGTCGTCGCTCGCGCAAAACCAGTTGCAGGCCATGCAGCTGACGATGTTCTATTTCCTGCCGAGCCTGCTGCTCTCCGGCTTCATGTTCCCGTTCGGCGGCATGCCGCGCTGGGCGCAATGGCTCGGCAATCTGCTGCCGCTCACGTATTTCAACCGGCTCGTGCGCGGCATCCTGCTCAAGGGCAACGGCTGGACCGACTTGTGGCCGGCGGTCTGGCCGCTCGCCGTCTTTACGGTCGCGGTCATGGCGATCGCCGTGCGCTTTTACCGGCGCACGCTCGACTAGCGCGAGGCACACGACCATGACGCGCGACGCCACCGTTGCCCTCCTGCTTGTGCTCATGCTCGCGGGCTGCACCGTGGGCCCCGATTTCCACCCGCCTGCCGCGCCCGATGCCACGGGCTGGACGCGCGAGCCCGTGCCGGCATCCACCGCCAGCGCCACCGGCCCCGGCGGCGGCGCGCAGACCTTCACGGCCGCGGAACACGCCTCAAACGATTGGTGGAAACAATATGGCAGCGCGCAGTTGAATGAACTCGTCGATCAGGCCTTGCGCGCGAGTCCCACGCTCGACTCGGCGCGCGCCAGGCTCGTGGAGGCGCGCGAAAACTACAACGCGCAGGCAGGCGCGACGAACTTTCCCTCTGTCGATCTGAAACTTTCCGGCACGCGCCAGAAAGTCGATCTCGCCGCTTTCGGCATTACGCAAGTGCCGAATCCGCCGCCCTTTACGCTCTACAACGCTTCGGTCAGCGTCTCGTACGTATTCGACTTGTTCGGCGCCAACCGTCGCGCGCTGGAATCCACGTTCGCGCAGGTCGATTATCAGGCGTACGAAATGGAGGCGGCGCGACTTTCGGTGGCCGCCAACGTGGTGTCCACCGCCATCCGCCGCGCATCGCTGCAACGCCAGATCGATCTCACCACGCAACTCGCGCAGACGCAGGCGCGCCAGCTCGCGATCATGCAGGCACGCTACGCGGCCGGCGGCGTCGCGCAGATCGACCTGCGCAGCCAGCGCACCCTGCTCGCGCAAACGCGCGCCTCGCTGCCGCCGCTCGAAACGCAGCGCGCGGCTGCCGAGCATCAACTCGCCACCCTGCTGGGCGTCGCGCCCGCGCAGTTCGCCGCGCCGCTCGATGCCCTTTCTCTCGATACGCTGCATCTGCCCGATACGGTTTCGCTCACTGTGCCTTCCACGCTGGCCCGCGAGCGTCCCGACATACGCGCCGCCGAGGCGCTGCTGCACCAGGCCGGCGCGAACGTGGGCGTAGCGACGGCGAATCTTTTTCCGCAGATCTCGCTCTCGGCAAGTATCGGGTCGGAGCGCACGCGTATCGAGGACGTCATCAGCGGGCTGAACATCTGGAACGTCGGGCTCGGCCTCACGCAGCCGCTGTTCCATGGCGGCGAATTGCGCGCGAAGAAACGCGCGTCAGAAGCCGCCTATGAAGCCGCTTTCGCCGACTATCGGCAGACCGTTCTGCAGGCGCTGCAGCAGGTCGCCGACTCGCTGCAGGCGCTCCAGAACGATGCGACCGAACTGCAGGCGCGCGACGACGCCGCTCGCGAGGCCCAGGCCAACGCGGCGATCGCACAAACGCGCTACAACGCAGGCGGCGTGAGCGAGTTTTCGCTGATCGATGCGCAACGCCAGGCACTCCAGACCACGCTCGACCGCTCGCGCGTTCATGCGGATCGCCTGACCGACACCGCGGCGCTCTATCAAGCCCTCGGTGGCGCCCCGCTCCCCGGCACCGCGCCGCCAGGGCAAGGCAACGACACATCGGCGCCTGCCGCGACCGTCCGGTAACCTGGCCGCCCCACGCGGCAACCATCAACCCGCGGCGGCAACCATTCGTTTCCTTTCGCTTGCACCGCGCCTGCGCGACAATGACCCTCTCCCTGCTCCATCCGCAAACGAGAGACACGTATGAACCAGGCATCGCTGTCCCCCGCAAGTCTGTCCCCCAACGACCTCGTCGCGGCCGACGCGCTTGAGCTTTCGGAATGGATACGCCTGCGCAAGGTGTCCTGCCGCGAAGTGATGACGGCGTTTCTCGACCATATCGAGCGCGTGAATACGCCGGCGAACGCCATCGTCTCGCTACGCGAGCGCACCACATTGCTCGCTGAAGCAGGCGAACGCGACGCCCAGCTCGCGCGAGGCGAGTACCTTGGCTGGATGCACGGCATGCCGCAAGCGCCGAAGGATCTCACGCCTACGGCCGGCATCCCGTACACGCAAGGCTCGCCGTTGTTCCGCAACGAAGTGCCCGCAGCGGATTCCCTGATGGCCGCGCGCATGCGCGCACAGGGCGCAATTTTCATCGGCAAGACGAATACGCCGGAGTTCGGCCTGGGCTCGAACACCTACAACACGGTCTTCGGTACCACGCGCAACGCTTACGATCCCACGCGCAGCGCGGGCGGCAGCAGCGGCGGCACGGCCGTGGCGTTGGCGCTGCGCATGCTCCCCGTGGCGGACGGCAGCGACATGATGGGGTCGCTGCGCAATCCCGCGGGCTGGAATAACGTGTTCGGCTTTCGTCCGTCGCAGGGCCGCGTGCCCTCCGTGCCGGCGCACGAGCTGTTCTTCCACCAGCTCGGCTACGCGGGACCGATGGCCCGCAATGTGCCCGACCTCGCGATGCTGCTTTCTACCCAGGCGGGCTACGACGCGCGCGCGCCGCTTTCCATTGCCGAAGATCCCGCGCAGTTCGCGGGCTCGCTCGAGCGCGACTTTGGTTGCGCGCGCATCGGTTGGCTCGGCGATTACGACGGCTATCTGCCCATGGAAGACGGCGTGCTCGCACTCTGCGAAACGGCGCTCAAGGACTTCGAGTCGATAGGCTGCAAGGTCGAAGCCGCCCGCCCCGACTTCGCCATGGAGCGCGTGTGGCAGACGTGGCTCACGCTGCGCCATTTCTCGTGCGCGGGCACGCTGGGCGCGCTCTATCGCGACCCGGAAAAGCGCGCGCTGCTCAAGCCGGAAGCGCAATGGGAAGTGGAAGGCGGCCTGAAGCTCTCGGGCGAAGACGTGTGGAACGCCTCGGTCACGCGCAGCCAGTGGTACAACGCGCTGCTCGCGCTGTTCGAGCGTTACGACTATCTCGTGCTGCCCAGCGCCCAACTCTTCCCGTTCGACGCGAGCGAGCATTGGCCGAAGTCGATCGTGGGCCGCACGATGGATACCTATCACCGCTGGATGGAAGTCGTAATCGGCGGCAGTCTCGCGGGGCTGCCTGTCATCAGCGTGCCTGCGGGCTTCAATGCGCAAGGCCTGCCGATGGGGCTGCAGGTGATCGGCAAGCCGCAGGCGGACCTCTCGGTGCTGCAACTCGCCCACGCGTACGATCAGGCCACGCAGTGGGTCAAGCGGCGTGTGCCGCCGCTGCTGCAGGCGTAGTGCGCAGAGGCAAAAAAAGGCAGCGCCACGGCGCTGCCTTTTTTTCATCGACATCTCAAGCCATCACGCCTTCACCGCGCGCGCTGCATTCCTGCCGCGCAGCCATTCGAGCGCGAGCAGCAGACACGTGGAGAACACGATCAGGATCGTGGCAAGCGCAGCGATCGTCGGGCTGATGTTCTCGCGGATGCCCGTGAACATCTGACGCGGCAAGGTGGTCTGGTCGGCGCCCGCGAGGAAGAGCGTCACGACGACTTCGTCGAACGACGTGGCGAACGCGAACAGCGCGCCCGAAATCACGCCCGGCGCGATGACGGGCAGCGTGATGCGGAAGAACGTCGTGACCGGATTGGCCCCGAGCGAAAGGCTCGCACGCACGAGATTGTGATTGAACCCCTGCAGCGTTGCCGCCACCGTCGTCACGACGAACGGCACGCCCAGCGACGCGTGCGCGAGGATCAGGCCGAGATACGTATTGGCGAGGCCGAGCGGCGCGAAGAACAGATACATGCCCACGCCCACCACCACCACGGGCACGATCATCGGCGAAATGAGCACGGCCATGAGCAGTGTCTTGCCGCGGAAATCGGCCTTGGTGATGCCGATGGCCGCGAGTGTGCCGAGCACGGTCGCCACGACTGTGGCGGCGGGGCCCACGATGAAGCTGTTTTTCGCGGCCATGCGCCATTCGTCGGACATCACGAGGTTTTCATACCAGCGCAGCGACCAGCCCGGAATCGGGTAGACGAGGAACGTGCTCGACGAAAACGACAGCGGCACGATCGCGAGCACGGGCAGGATCAGATACAGCAGCGTGAGCACGACGAGCGCGCGCAGCGCGAAGTACCACACGCGTTCGACGGCCGACGTATGCGGCGCAAACAGCGGCTTGGCAAATTTCATGATCGCGCCTCCCTTAGCCAAGGCTCAGTTGCGTGCGCGTGAAGCGCCCGTAGACGAAATAGAGCACCGTGGTCGCCGCGAGCAGCAGCGCGCCGAGCGCGCAGGCCATGCCCCAGTTGATCGACACGTTGGTGAAGTACGCCACGTAGTAGCTGACCATCTGGTCGCCCGGGCCGCCGAGCAGCGCCGGCGTGATGTAGTAGCCGATCGAGAGAATGAACACGAGCAGCACGCCCGCGCCCACGCCGGGGTACGTCTGCGGCACATACACGCGCCAGAAGGCCGCGAACGGATGGCTGCCGAGCGACACGGCCGCGCGCTGGTAAGTCGGCGGAATCGACTTCATCACGCTGTAGAGCGGCAGCACCATGAACGGCAGCAGGATGTGCGTCATCGAAATGTAGACGCCCACGCGGTTGAACAGCAGCGCGAGCGGATGCGAGATGAGGCCCGAGCCCATCAGCGCCTTGTTGACGAGGCCCTCGCCCTGCAAGATCACGATCCACGCCGCCACGCGCACGAGAATCGACGTCCAGAACGGAATCAGCACGAGGATCATCACGAGATTCGCGCGGCGCTCGGAGAGCGTCGAGATCCAGTAAGCGAGCGGGTAACCGAGCAGCAGCGCGAACACCGTGACGAACACGCTGATGACGAAGGTGCGCGCGAACACGTCGAGATAGATCTGCTGCTCGGGATCGGCGGCCACGATGCGGCCGAACGCATCCTGACGATGATCGAGCGAGGCGAGCAGATAGAACGGCGAGATGCGCGAGCTGTTCTTCGCAATGGCTTGCCAGTAGGTCACGTCGCCCCAGCGGTCGTCGAGCTCGACAATTTTGGCGCGCGTTTGCGCGGGAGTGAGCGTAAGCGGTTTGCCGTCGTCGTCGGCGAGCGGCATGGCGCGCGCCGTCTTCGCGACGAGCGAGCGGAAGCCCGCGATTTCCACGTTCAGGCGGCGCGCCAGCGCGCCCATCGCATCACCTTCCTTTACGACGGTGAGGTCCTGCGCAAGCGCAGCGTAAGCCGCGTCGGGTGGCGCGCTCTTGCGGTCCCAGCCGCGCAGCGCCGCGATGGTATGCGGCAGCGCTGTCGCCACTTCGGGGTTCTGCACCGCACGCGTGAGCAGTGCCGCGATCGGCACCACGAAAATCAGCAGCAGAAAGATCGCGAGCGGCGCGATCAGCATGAGCGCCATCGTGCGCTTCTTCGCTTGCGCCACGCGCAGTTCGCGCTTCAGCCGCGCGGTCTCCTCGCGTGCCGCGCCGGCAACGTTGGTCACGGTCGTCATCGTAGTCACACCTGGTCTCCCCCTGCCATGCTACAAAACGCTCCGGCGCTCGCACGCCGGAGCGTCTAGCCCACCCTTACTTCGCGGCCCACGAGGAGAAACGCTGCTCCAGTTCGTCGCCGTGGTCGGTCCAGAACGTGAGGTTCTCCTGGATGGCGTTCTTGCCGTTGGCCGGCGAATTCGGCAGGTTGGCGAGCGTCTTCGCATCGAGCGCCTTGATCGCGTTCGCGTTCACCGGGCCATACGCGATGTGCTGCGCATACTCCTGCTGCGGTTTCGGCGAAAGCGTGTAAGCGATGTACTGCTCGGCCAGCGCCTTGTTCGGCGCGCCCTTCGGGATCGCCCAGTAGTCGAGGTCGTAGATGCTGCCGGTCCACACTACCTTGAGGTTCTTGCCTTCGCGCTGCGCGGCGTCGATACGGCCGTTGTACGCCGTGGACATCACCACGTCGCCCGCGACCAGGAACTGCGGCGGCTGCGCGCCGGCTTCCCACCACTGGATGTTCGGCTTCAGCTCATCGAGCTTCTTGAACGCGCGGTCCTGACCGGCCTTCGTCGAGAGCACCTTGTAGACGTCCTGCGGCGCCACGCCGTCGGCCATCAGGGCGAATTCCATGTTGTACCGTGCGCCCTTGCGCATGCCGCGCTTGCCCGGGAATTTCTTCACGTCCCAGAAGTCGGCCCAGTTCGTGGGCGCGGTCTTGAGCTTGTCGGCGTTATAGGCGAGTGCCGTGGACCACACGAAGAAGCCTGCGCCGCAGGGCTGCTGCGCGGCCTTCATGAAGTCGCCCTTGTTGCCGAGCTTGGCCCAGTCGAGCTTCTCGTAGAGACCTTCGTCGCAACCGCGCGCGATGTCGCCGGTTTCGACTTCCACCACGTCCCAGTCCACGTGCTTCGCGTCGACCATGGCCTTCACCTTGGCCTGCTCGCCGTTGTACTCGACGGCGGTGATCTTGTTGCCCGTCTGCGACTGGAACGGCTCGTTGAACGCCGCCTTCTGCGCATTGCCATTGGCGCCGCCAAAGTTCACGACGGTCAGCTCCGCGGCATTCGCCACGCCGAACGAGAGTGCGAGCGCGGCCGCGACCGCTGCAACGCGCATGTTGCCGATCTGCTTCATGGTTGAGTCCCTTCTCCTTGGTGGTTTGTCTTGCCGGGCCCTTCGATGCGAGAAACGTGGCCCGATCGTCGAGACGCCTGCTTCGCGAGGCGACGGCGCGCGAGATTGCGCGCCGCGCCCGCACGCCTCAAGCGAACACGCGCAGATGCTCCGGCGCGAATTCGAGTGCGACCGGCTGACCGGGCGCGAAACCGTCGAGCGCCTCGGTGCCGAGCGGCACCTTCACGAAGCACTCGTCCTGCTGGGGCAAGCCACAGCGCATGCGCACGTGGTCGCCGAAATAGATCAGGCCGCGCGCTTCGCCCGCCAGCGCGTTCGCACCGTTACCCCTCGATCTGTTCGCGAGCTTCATGCGCTCGGGGCGAATGCAGGCGATGGCTGAGGCGCCCGCCTGCGCACCCGCCACATTGCGGCCCTTCAGGCGCGTGCCGTCGGCGAGATGCATTTCGCAGTACTCGCCATCCACGGCGGCAATGGTGCCGCGCAGCCGGTTGCTGTCGCCGATGAAGTTCGCCACGAACTCGTTGCACGGCGACTCGTAGAGCCGGTCCACGCTGTCAAGCTGCTGCACGAGGCCCTTGTCGAACACCGCCACGCGGTCCGACATCGTGAGCGCCTCGCCCTGATCGTGCGTGACGTAGACGAATGTGACGCCAAGCTTCTCGTGCAGCGACTTCAGTTCGTACTGCATATGTTCACGCAACTGCTTGTCGAGCGCGCCGAGCGGTTCGTCCATCAGCACGAGCTTGGGCTGGAAGACGAGCGCGCGGGCAAGCGCGATGCGCTGCTGCTGGCCGCCCGAGAGCTGCGCGGGATAGCGCCTGGCGAAACCTTCCATGCGCACCATCTTGAGCGCGTCGTTCACGCGCTGCGCCCGCTCGGCGGTCGGCACCTTGCGCACGCCCAGCGGATAGGCCACGTTCTGCTCGACCGTGAGATGCGGGAAGAGCGCGTAGTTCTGGAACACCATGCCGATGTCGCGCTTGTGCGGCGGCACGTTGTTGAGCAGTTTGCCTTCGAGACGGATCTCGCCGCCGGTGGGAAACTCGAAGCCGGCGAGCATCATCAGGCAGGTGGTCTTGCCGGAGCCGGACGGCCCGAGCAGCGTCAGAAACTCTCCCTGGTAGATATCAAGGTCAAGTTGTTTGACGACCAGTGTTTCGCCGTCGTAGGTCTTGCGCACGCCGCGAAAGCTGACGATCACATCCGAGGTCTTCATTCGCCCTGTCTCCTTTGCTTGCTCTTTTCCCGGCCGGCCTTCTGACGCGATTAAATAAATACGTCACAGGCATTAACCGAACCTGACGTGCGAATTACTATAGATGGTCCCGGCTCTATTCAATGGAGCCATTTCATTATTATCGATGGAACCACTTGGCCATGGTCATCCTGTCCGAATGGCTCGCTGCGCAACTCGACAAGGAAAGCGCCGAGCCCGCCTACCGTCAGCTGCTCCAGCTCATGCAGCAGGCCATCCTGACGGGTCGGCTCGCGCCCGGCACCAAGCTGCCCAGCTCGCGCACGCTCGCGGTCGACCTCGGCGTGGCGCGCAACACCGTGCTGCACGTCTACGACCAGCTGAGCGCCGAGGGCTACGTGATCTCGACCACGGGCAGCGGCACCTATGTCGCCGACACGCGCCCCGACTCGGCCGCCGTGAGCACGCCGACGCCAGCGGCCGCCCCCGCCGACGAGGACGACGAGGAGAACGGCGCCTCCCCGCGCGGCGACATGTCGATGCGCGGCCAACGGCTCATCGACGAGGCGGGCGTGTCCGCCAGGCAGTGGGGCGCCTTCATGCCGGGCGTGCCCGACGTGGCCGAGTTTCCGGCGCGCACGTGGAGCCGCCTGCAGGCCCGCCTGTGGAAATCGGCGAATCATGGTTTGCTTACCTACGCTCCCGGCGGCGGCTACCGTCCGCTGCGGCGCGCGCTTTCGGACTACCTGCGCGTGGCACGCTCGGTGCGCTGCACGCCGGACCAGATCATCATCACTACGGGTATTCACCAATCCATCGATCTCGCCGTGAGGCTGCTCGCCGACCACGGCGACACGGCGTGGGTCGAAGAACCGTGCTACTGGGGCGCGCGCAGTGTGTTGCAGTCCTCGGGATTGAAGCTCGCACCGATTCCCGTCGACGACGAAGGGCTCAATCCGCGTGAGCAGGACCTGCGCGACCCGCCACGCATCGCGCTCGTCACGCCTTCGCATCAATATCCGCTCGGCATGGTCATGAGCCTCGCGCGCCGCCGCACGCTGCTCGAATACGCGCGCCAGCACAAGGTGTGGATCATCGAGGACGACTACGACAGCGAGTTCCGCTACGGCAGCCGGCCGCTCGCCTCGTTGCAGGGTCTCGACGAATCGGACCGCGTGATCTACGTGGGCAGCCTTGGCAAGCTGCTGTTTCCCGGCCTGCGCATCGGCTACATGGTCGTGCCCGAGCGGCTCGCCGCCACATTCCGCACGGGCGTGGCGGAGCTGTATCGCGAAGGCCAGCTCATGCAGCAGGCCGTGCTCGCCGAGTTCATCATGGATGGCTATCTCACTTCGCACGTGCGCCGCATGCGCACGCTCTATGGCGAGCGGCGCCAGTTGCTGATCGACGCGGTCACGCGCCACTTCGGCGATGCGCTGCCCGTTATGGGCGACGAAGCGGGCCTGCACTTCGTGCTCGGCCTGCCCGACCATGCCGACGACCGCGCCGTCGCTGCGGCCGCCTACGACGCAGGCGTGATCGTGCGGCCGCTTGCGGCCTACTATAGCGTGCGCCAGGACCGCAAAGGATTGCTAACGGGCTATGCGTGCGTGCCGCACGAGGAGATCGCGCCGGCCTTTGCGACGCTCGCGCAGGTCATCGAAGAACACGCGTTCGCGAGCCCGAAAAAGCTGCAGCGCGCCGGTTAGACCGAAACGCGCCGCTGCATCGAATCACCAAACCACGGCTTATTTCAGCCCGAAATCCACCCGCGTCGTCGCGCCCTTGTCGTCGATGCCCTTGGCGTCCAGCTTCGGCGCCACGATGAACACGCGGCTCGGATCGACCTTGCCTTCGAAGTACTGCTGCACCGCCTGCGCACGATCCTGAGCGAGATTGCGCAAGGTGGCGTCGTCAACGGGTGCGTGGTCGGCCAGCGCCTGCTTCATGTCGTCCACGGGCAGCGTCTTCGTGAGGCCGATCATGTTGTGCGGCTTCTTGAAGTCCGCATCCTTATAGGCCTTGGCGAGGTACTTCTCGTACTCCTTGTCGTCCACCTTGACCTGCGAGGTATCGACGCTCTCGCCGTTGCCCACCGTGTCCTTCACCTTCTGGAGCCGCACGAGGCGATCCACGTATTGCTCGCGCAGTGCGGGCGTGTCCACGGCCGGATCGACGCGGCCGATCAGATCGATCTTGATCGAAGGCTTGTCGTCGAGCGCCTTCACGATCGTGTCGAGCTTCTTCTGGTCGGCATCGGTGAGCGTTGCCGTGCCGGCCGCGAACTCGACATAGCCCAGGTCTTCGCCGCCACCCCCGAACGCATTGGCGAGCAGCGTGAACGGCGCGGTCACCGCCTTCGCGATGAGGTTGAGCACCGCCTTCCAGATCAGGCCGCCCAGGCTGAACTCAGGGTTGGAGAGCGAGCCTGACACCGGGATGTTCACATCGATTTCGCCCCTGCGGTTCTTGAGCAGCGAAATCGCGAGCCGCACCGGCAGCTTGGTGGCCGTGTCGTTGTCGATGTGATCGCCGAACGTGAGCTGGTCGATGAAGATATGGTTGTTCGCCGTGAGCTCGTCGTTCGCGAGCTGGTAGTGCAGATCGACGTTGAGCTTACCCTTCGTGATCGGGTAGCCCGCGTACTTCGCCGAATACGGCGTGAGGTTCGTGAGCTCGATATCGTGCGCGCTGGCCGTGAGGTCGAGCGACGGCTTGTCGATGAGCGGATTCACCGTGCCCTTGATCGAGAGCGGACCGTTCGCCGCGAGCTTCGCGGAGACATCCACGGGCGCAGGCGTGGTCGACTGCGTGCCGAACGCGCCCACCGTGCCGTGGATCTGCACGAGATCGGCGGAGTAGTTCGGCTTGATAAAGTTGTCGGTATAGTTCACGCGGCCGTCCTGCAGCACGAGCTCACCGAAGTGCAGGCGCACGGGGTTCTTCGGCGGCTGCGCGGCCACGACCGTTGCCGGCGCGGAGGCCGACGCCGGTGCGGAAGCCGTCTGCACGGGCGCGCTCGCCGCCTGCGGCGTGAGCGGCACCGGCTCGCGCTCGCCAGGCTTGCCGCTCTTGTCCTGCGTGAGCGACTGGGCGGCGCCCGTTTGATGCGCGACTACGTCCTTGAGATTGAGCTTGCCTTGCGCGTCGAGCAGCACGCGGCCATAGAAGCCTGCGAACGTCACGCGGCTCGCGTCCACGTCGGTGCCGCGCGCGTCGTCGTAGTTCGCCTTCAGGTTCGTGAGCGCGAGCGAGCGCCAGCCCGCGAACGGGCCGGATGTGGCCTTGTCGAGCATGCGCACGTCCACGAGCGCCGCATCGCCGCGATAGTTCGCCTTGAGCGCCTTGCCCTGCTCCACAGAAAGTTGCCCGTTCATGTTGAGCAGCGCGCTCGCGATCACCGCGTTGAGCTGATTGCCGAAATAAGGCTCGAACGCGGCGGCGTCGAGCCGGTTCGCGTCGATTTTCAGCTGCGCCGTGAGCGGCGTCGGGTTGATCTTGCCGCTCAGCGCGAGTGTGCCCTTACGGTTGACGGTCGCCTTCAGGTCGATCGGCAGCGGGTGCCTCAGGTCGTCGCTGATCTGCTGGATCTTCAGGTCGAACGGCGTGATGGCGAGCTTTACCGGCCGCGGCGTCGAATTGTCCGTAAAGTTGATCGTGCCGTTGTTCAGCGTGAAAGCGTCGATCGTGTAGCGCCAGGCCGGCCCTTCCTGCACCGACTTCTGCGCGGCGCGAATCGCCGTGCGCTCGGGCACCGCCTGCTGCGTGGAGGCGAGTTGCGCCAGGTCGACCTTGCCGTCCTTCTGGCGCTCGGCGTTCACCACGAGGCCGGTCACGTCGACCGATGCAATCTGCGCCTTGCGCGCATTGAGGTCGATACCGCTTACCTGCACCGTGCCGCGGTCGAGCGCGATCGCAGGCACCTTCGCCCCGCGCGCCGCGAGCTTGAGCGATTCGAGGCCGAGTGTGCTCTGGCCGACCTGCACGACGGCAGGCTGCTGCGCCCAGTCGGCCTTGAGCGTGGACGTGAGATTGAGCCTGCCGTCCAGAATCTGCGCGCTGCTGAGGTTGTCGATATACGGCTGCGCTTGCGGCAGACCCACGCGCTCGAGCGCGATGTTGGCTTCGGCGTTCTTGCCCGCGAGGCTCACCGTGCCCGACGCCTTGATCGTGCCGCCGTCGGTCGCATTCGTCGCAAACGTGAACGGCGCGCCGGCTTTGTCAGTCGTCGAGAAGTTCGTAAGCGTGGTGGAAAGCTGCGTGAGTTCGACGTTCACCGGCCGCGCGGGCAGATCGTCGGCAATGTGCACGGTGCCGTTCGTGAGCGCGAACTGGCGGATCGAGACATCGAGCGGCGCGGGCTTCGCTTCCTCGGGCGCCGCCTGCGCGCTCTGGGCACCCGAGGCGCCCGAGGCCGGCGCGGCGCTCGCGGCCTTGTTCGCGGCCTCGTTCGCGGCCGGCGCGTTTTGCGCGGCCGGCGCGCCCATCAGCTTCTCGATGCTCAGCACGCCTTGCTTGTCACGTGCGACCCACACGGTGGGCGCGTCGAGATGGATGTCGTCGAAACGATAGACGTTGCTGAACGGTTCGAGCGAGGCCGCCGCCACGTGCAGACTGCGCGCGCCGAAGAACGGCGCATTGGCGTTGTCGGTCGAGTCGAAGTCGTTCAGGTCGGTCGTGCCCGCCACACGCAGCGTGGGCTTCTCGCCCGACATCACGAAATCGAGCTTGAGGTTGGTCGAGAGCTTGCCGCTCTTCACTGTGACAGGCAGCTTCGTCGGCGCGTAGGTGAGGAGCTTCGGCACGTCGAGGTCGGTCAGGCGCAGCTCCACTTCCGACTCGCGTGTCGCGGAAAAGGGCTTGGTCCTGCCGTCGATGGCGAGCGTGCTCGCCCCGTCGATGCGCGCGCGCAGCATCGGCTGAACGAAGATATCGGTCTTGGAAGGCAGCGTGGCGATGAACGGAATGCCGAGCGACCAGCGGTCGATCACGTGCTTTTCGTTGAGCAGGCGATCGTCGAAGGTGATCTGGCCGTTCTCGATGCGGATGTTTGAAACCGAAAACTGCGTCGGCTTGCTGCCGGCCTTCGTGGGCGTCGAGAACTTCTCGATGAGGTCCGAGAAGTTGAAGTGCTGCGCGTCGAGCCGCACGATCGTGGCGCGCGGCGAGTCGAGCCGCAGTTCGTCGACGATGGGTGCCGCGCGAAAGATCGACGACCACGACGCCTGCACGACGGCGCGCGAGACATCGAAGAAGTCGCCGTTGCCGCCGCGCTCGCCGATATGCACACGGTCCGCTTCGAGGCGCAGCGTGTACGGATTGAGCGCGATGCGGCCGATCGTGACGGGCCGGTCGAGCTGCTTGCTCAACTGCTGCTCGGCAACATGGCGAATGATCGGCGGCGCGGCAAAGAAGCCGACCAGACCGAACACAATCAGAAAGATGACGACACCCGTGAGGATGTGCCGGGTGCGGGGCGCACGCGCGACCGCGCGCACCGACTGCAAGGAAGAGTTGAGCGACGCTTTGTTGAGGCTTGCCATGCTTGCTTGCGGATGAGGCGGCAACAGGCCCGCCGCGGGATGTGGGTCTGATGTCGGAAATCCGGGGATGCCGACAGCCGGAAGTATAGGTCCGATAGAAGATCGGACGACGGGAAAACGCCGCCCGCGGCGCAGGTATTGCGCAACAAGAAGTAACAGCGCAAAGGCGATGGCCCGGCGATTGCGCAATGTGCGCCGCGCGTATTGCGCGATGCATGAAAACGCGGGCGGAAAAGCCGGGCGTGGCGCGCTCGAACGGGCTTATACGGCGCAAAAAAAAACGTTGGCGGGACCGTGCCCCGCCAACGCTTCGTTCAGGCCGGTTCAGCGATTACTGCCGCTCGACGGCGGGCGGCTGCCAGCTGCCGTCGGTCGCTTGCGGCTTCGCGGCGTAGAGGCGCATCACGAGCCGGAAGTCGCCATGCGGCGCCGGCACCCAGTTCGCGCCGCCGCGCGGCCGCTCGGCGCTCACCTGCACGTCGAGCGAGCCGTCGCGGTTGCGCCGTGCGCCGCTGCGGTCGCCGAACGCTACGCGCACGGGCGCGTCGGCGTCGAGCGCGCCGTCGGTGGTATAGGCCGTGATCGACCAGAAGCCGCGCACCGGCGGCAGCTGCTTCGCCGTGAAGTGAATCGTGTAGCGGTTCGCGCCGTTGAGCGCATGCCCGTCGCTGTCCTGGCTCACGCGGGCGCGCACTTCGTCGCGGGTCGTCGGCAGACCCGGCGACGTGTACGCCGCGTAGGCGCGCAGCGAGTAGTCGGGGCCGTAGTTGCCTGCGTCGTCGCCCACCCAGAGCCAGCCGTTGCCCGCCAGCAGGTTGGACGGCGGCGTCGCGGCGCGCGTGCGGCCATCGGCGAGACCCGCCTTGATGACCGCGGCGTCCTTCGCGCCCGAGGGCAGCTGCGCCGGGTCGCCCGGGTGTACGCCAATGTCGCCGAGAATCTTGAGCGCGTGCGCGTCGTCTGCCGTGGGCGGGTTGTCTTCCAGCGCCAGGGCGAGCCGGTCGAAGAAACCGTGCGCGTCGAGCGCCGCGACCTGGGCGGACGGTGTGCCCGGCGCCACCGGATCGCCGCTCTGCGTGGCGCCGGTCGGCTCGTTGCCGCGGACGCGGTGAGCGCCGGCCTTGCCGCGCGCGCCGCGCTCGTCCCACCCGGACAGCGCTGTGACCTGCAGCCCGTGCTGCAGCCGCCGCACGGCCGCGAGGTCGGCGCCGCCGCGTGTCTGGATGCGCGCGAGGAACCACACGTAGCGCGTCGACACGTCGACGCGCTTCACGCGCGCGGGCAGCGTGCCCTTCCAGCCGGCCGGAACAAATGCAATCGTTTGCGCTTTCAGTCCGCTGACACGTTCACCCGACTGCGCGGCGGCGGTCGACCAGACGACGTTCGTCCACATGTCGAGCGCGCGTGCGTCCATGTAGCGGCCGTGCGTGTCGGGCAGCGTGACGAGCACCGGCTCGCTCGATACGTCGAGCCAGCCGCTGGAAGTCAGCGTGTCGAGGTTGGGTTCGAGCGGGCTCGAGGCCCCGACGGGCGGCAGCGACTGCGCGTGGCGCAGCGTGTTCGGCGCGGCCTGGCCGGGCCCGCTGCCGGTGGCGGATTCGCGCGCCACGTCCATCAGCACGAGCGGATAGCCAAACACGTAGGAGTCGGAGACTTCGTCCTTCATCCAGCCGTTGCTCTTCGGCGCAACGTCGCCCAGCGCCGAGGCGCATCCGGCAATCAGGGCAAGGCAGGCGAGCGCGGAGCAGCTACGGTACGTAGAGAATGCTCGATGTATTGTTGTCATTTGTTGGTTGTATTCGGTGCGGGCGGTCCATGAAGTGACGTCGACCGGCTGGCCACTCCGCGCGGCCCCCCCAGGGCCGTAGTGAAATGCACGCGGCAAGGCGCCAATGCCGCCGGTTGGTATCGTATCGCTCGCGCATGGGCCTGAAAAGACTGTGGCGTGGAATATTGCCTTACAGGCAGAGAGCTTGCGCTCAGGACTTCCCTCTGAAACGAAAGGGGCGTAGTGTCGCGCCCCTTGACCTTCCCATGATGGGAACGTAGATACTGCGTAACATCGATGACAGCCAGTGCTCGCACCCCATCATGAATGAACCCCTCGTAGCAGAACGCACCGATACCGCCGTGGCCGAACTCGAAGTCCACGGCATGACGTGCGCCTCGTGCGCCATGCGCGTCGAGAAAGCGCTTGCCAAGGTCCCGGGCGTCACGCGCGCCTCGGTCAACCTCGCCACGGAAAAGGCCACCGTCGAGGCCAGCGGCGGCGTCGCGCCCGCCGCGCTCGTCGCCGCCGTCGAAAAGGCCGGCTATGAAGCCGTGCCCGTCGCCACGGAAGCCACGACGCTCGCCATCGGCGGGATGACTTGCGCGTCGTGCGCGAACCGCGTCGAGAAGGCACTTGCGCGCGTGCCCGGCGTGGCTGGCGTAAGCGTGAACCTCGCCACCGAGCAGGCCACCGTCAACACCCGCTCGCCGCTCACGGGCGAATTGCAGGACCTGCTCGTCGCCGCCGTCAAGAAGGCCGGCTATGAAGCCACGCCACTCGCCGCCGACGAAGGCGCCGCCGCCCCGCAGAAAGGCGCCGCCGCCAGCGACGAAGCGCGCCGCGAATGGCGCGCCGTGCTGATTTCGGCCGTGCTCACGGCCCCGCTCGTGCTGCCGATGTTCGGCCACTGGCTCGGCCTCGACTGGATGCTGCCCGCCGCGGCACAGCTGGCGCTGGCGAGCGTCGTCCAGTTCGTGTTCGGCGCGCGCTTCTACCGCGCCGCGTGGAAGGCCGTGCGCGCCGGCGCGGGCAACATGGATCTGCTGGTCGCGCTCGGCACCTCGGCCGCGTATGGCGTGAGCGTCTATGCGATGCTCGCGCACCCCGGCGACATGGCCCATCTGTATTTCGAGGCTTCGGCGGTGGTGATCACGCTGGTGCGCTTCGGCAAGTGGCTCGAAGCGCGCGCGAAGCGCCAGACCACCGACGCAATCCGCGCCCTCAACGCGCTGCGGCCCGATCGCGCGCGCATCCGCGTCGGCGGTGCAAATGGCGCCAACGCAGAGGAGCGCGAAGTCCCGCTCGCCCAGGTTCGCGTGGGCACCGTGGTGGTCGTGCGCCCCGGCGAGCGTGTGCCCGTGGACGGGGTCGTGCTCGAAGGCCGCAGCCACATCGACGAATCGCTCATCACGGGCGAAAGCCTGCCCGTGCCGAAAGCGCCCGACGATCCCGTCACAGCCGGCTCGATCAACGGCGAAGGCGCGATCGCCGTGCGCACCACGGCCATCGGCGCGGAAACCACGCTTGCACGCATCATTCGCCTCGTGGAAAGCGCGCAGGCCGAAAAGGCGCCGATCCAGCGTCTCGTCGACCGCGTGAGCGCCGTGTTCGTGCCGGCGATTCTCGTGATCGCGGCCATCACGCTGGGCGGCTGGCTGTTCGCGGGCGCGAGCGCCGAAACGGCGATCCTGAACGCTGTAGCCGTGCTCGTGATCGCCTGCCCGTGCGCGCTCGGCCTCGCCACGCCCGCCGCGATCATGGCCGGGACCGGCGTGGCCGCGCGCCACGGCGTGCTCATCAAGGACGCCGAAGCATTGGAGACCGCCCACAACGTGAGCGTGGTCGCCTTCGACAAGACCGGCACGCTCACGCTCGGCCAGCCCTCGCTCACCGCGTTCGATGCGGCCGAAGGCCTCGAGCATGGCGAGACGCTCGCGCTCGCCGCCGCCGTGCAGCGGCACAGCGATCACCCGCTCGCGAAGGCCGTGGTGCAGGCGTATGACGCCCAGGCCGAAGCCCAGGCGTCAGCCGCTTTGGCTGTCGCCGCCCATGCGCGCGCGGTGCCGGGGCGCGGCGTGGAGGCCGAAGTGAACGGCCGGCGCCTCGCCATCGGCAGCGGCCGCTGGCTCGACGAACTGGCGCTCGCCGTACCGCCCGCGCTCGCGGACCGCGCGCGTTCGCTCGAAGAGGCGGGCAATACGGTGTCGTGGCTCTTCGAGCCGCACGGCGGGGTGCTCGCCCTGCTCGCTTTCGGCGACACCGTGAAGCCCACGGCGCGCGAAGCCATTGCGAGCCTCGAGGCGATGGGCATCCGCAGCGTGCTCGTGACCGGCGACAACGCGGGCAGCGCGGCGGCCGTGGCCGCGCAGCTCGGTATCCGCGAAGTCCATGCGCAGGTGCTGCCCGACGACAAGGCGCGCACGATCCGCGACCTCAAGATCAGGAGCGGCGGTATCGTCGCGATGGCCGGCGACGGCATCAACGACGCGCCGGCGCTCGCCGCCGCCGACATCGGCATCGCCATGGCCACGGGCACCGACGTCGCCATGCACGCGGCAGGCATCACGCTGATGCGCGGCGACCCCGCGCTCGTTGCCGCCGCAATCGATATTTCGCGGCGCACGTGGCGCAAGATCCAGCAGAACCTGTTCTGGGCGTTCTTCTACAACCTGATCGGGATTCCGCTCGCCGCCTTCGGCCTGCTCAACCCCATGCTCGCGGGCGCGGCCATGGCGTTTTCCAGCGTGAGCGTCGTGACCAACGCGCTCTTGCTCAGAACGTGGCGAGCCCGCCGCTGACGGCCGCGCAGAGGATTGCACAGCGCGAGCGACGTATCGCGAGAAACATAACGAAAGGGCGCTTCATGCGCCCTTTCTTTGTGGTGGCGTTATTTTGGGTTCCGAAATATCCCACAATCTGCACACCGAAAATGGCGTAATCCATCGGTAATCTTTATGCGATTGTAAGGTTTTTCGGTTCTAGCCCTAAAGGATCGCGCGCGCGCGCCGTAATGCGTCATGCCAGCGCCTCGAAGGCGCAGGTTCCTTCTTTACAAGCTCTTTCCGGAACCGAATCCATGCTTTCACGCTTATCAAGCCGCGCGAGTGTCGGCGTGCGCCTCGCCTTGCTATCGTGCGTGCTCGTCGCAGCCATATTTGCCGCCTTCACGTGGGCGATCACGCATTCGGCGGCGACGCAGGTCGGCCACCAGGTGCGCTCGCGCATTGCCGAAAAGGATCAGGCGGTCGCCTCGTCGATCTCGCTCATCAACGGCGCGCTCGAAACCGAAGTCGACCGTGCCATGCAGCTCTTCGAGAGCTTCCTGCCCGGCGCCTTCACGCTCGACCCCACGCAAACGGTCGACATTGCCGGCAAGGCCACGCCGGTCTTCAAGTCCGGCGATCACGTGCTGAATCTGGACTTCACGATCCCCGACCAGTTTCTCGCGCGCAGCGGCGAAATCGCCACCGTTTTCGCGCGCAGCGGCGACGACTTCGTGCGCGTGACCACGTCGCTCAAGAAGCAGGACGGCTCGCGCGCGATCGGCACGCTGCTCGACCGCAAGGGCCCGGCGTATGGCCCGGTGATGGCCAACCGCACCTTTACCGGCCTCGCCCAATTGTTCGGCAAGCAGTACATCACGCAGTACAAGCCGATTCTCGACGCCAGCGGCCACGTGATCGGCGCGCTGTTCGTCGGCGTGGATGTGGGCGCGCAGATCGATGCGCTCAAGAGCGAGATCGCCAAGCTCAAGATCGGCGAGAGCGGCTACTACTTCGTGATGGACGCTTCGAACGGCCCGACGCGCGGTACCTTCCTGGTCCACCCGAGCGCCGTCGGCAAACACTACGACGACGCCGCCGCGCCCTGGTCGCGCATGCTCGAAACGCGCGAAGGCACGCTCGACTACACCTCCGCCGACTCGACGCGAGGTGAAGGCGACGCGCGCGCCAAGTTCGTCTCGTTCGTGAGCGTGCCGCAGTGGCAATGGCTCGTGGGCGGCGTCGCCGTGCGCGACGAAATCATGGCCGACGTGAACGCCACGCGCGACCGCTTCGCGGCCATCGGCCTCGTGCTGGTCGCGCTGTTCGCCGCGCTGTCGATCTACGCGGCGCGCCGCCTCGTGAGCCGGCCGCTCGACGCCGCCGCGCACGCCGCCGGCCAGCTCGCCGCGGGCGACCTCACGGTGCGCATCGGCAATGACAGCCGTAACGGCATCGGACAAGGCGATGCAGCGCACGCGCAAGGCACGGCGGGTGCCGACGAGATCGGCCGCCTCACGCGCGCCATCGACGGCATCGGCGTGGGCCTCGCGCAGATCGTCGCGCAGGTGCGCAGCGCCACCGCGCAGATGAGCGAGGACACCTCGCGCATCGCGCAAGGCAGCGGCGAGATCGCTTCTCGCATCGCGAGCCAGGCGAGCAGCCTGGAGGAGACGGCGGCGAGCATGGAAGAGCTCACGTCCACCGTGCAGCAGAATGCCGATCACGCGACGCGCGCCAACACCGTGGTGACGAGCGCAGCCGAAGCCGCGCTCGACGGCGGGCGCGCCGTGAGCCGCGTCGTGGAAACGATGAACGACATCAGCCGCGCATCGCAGAAGATTGCCGAGATCACGGGTGTGATCGACGGCATCGCGTTCCAGACCAACATCCTCGCGCTCAACGCGGCCGTGGAAGCCGCGCGTGCGGGCGAGCACGGCAAGGGCTTCGCGGTGGTCGCGAGCGAAGTGCGCGCGCTCGCGCAGCGCAGCGCGGCGGCCGCGAAGGAAATTTCGGCGCTGATCACCGAATCGTCGTCGACGGTCGAAACGGGCTACCGGATCGCCGGCGAAGCGAGCACGACCATGCGCGGCATCGTCGCGCGCGTGGATGAAGTGCGCTCGATCATCGGCGAGATCAGCGTGGCCTCTCGCGAACAATCGGGCGGTATCGAGCAGGTCAATATCGCGGTTTCGCAGATCGGCGCGGCGACGCAGCAGAGCGCCGCGCTGGTGGGCGACGCCGAGCGCGCCGCCGCCGCGCTCAACGATCATGCAGCGGCGCTCGCCGAACTCGTCTCCGTGTTCAAGGTGCGCGAGTAACGCACGCGTAGCACCTTCAGAGCATGATTCGCAGTGCCCAACAAATGAAAAAGGCAGCGTCACAAAGACGCTGCCTTTTTTGTTAACGGCGCGACGCCCCGCTCATTGCCCCTGCTGCGGCTGGGCCACGGGCGGCGTGTAGCTCGCGCTCGCGCCCGGCGTGTCAGGGTCCGTCTCGTCGGGCGTCGGGGTCGGTGCGAGCGCCGGCGCCTGTGCCGGATACGAAGGCTGCGGGGCCTGCGCCGCCGGCGCGCTGGACGGCCCGATGATCGGTGGCAGGCCCATGATGGCGCGCGCGGCGGATTCGGCGGCCGCCGCCGAAGCAGCAGACGGCGCCGATGCCTCCGCTGGCACCGATGCGCCCGCCTCGGAAGCCGCAGCCGGCACGGATGCAGGTGCCGGCGCGCTCACGCGCGGCGGCGGCGCATGCCGCACCGGCGGGGCGGGAGGCGGCGCTTCGTGCTTGCCGAACAGTTTGTCCATCCACGCCCGCAGGTTCTCGCGGAAGGTTTCGAACGCGCCCGGCGTCACCTCGGTGTTGAAGCGCGCACGCGGATCGACGAGGCGCGAGCGCAGCGCACGCTGGAAGAAGTCGCCGACGATCGGCAGTGCGCTGCGTGCGCCCTGCCCCCAGTAGTCGTCAAGCGTCACGCGGCCGTCGTCGAAGCCCACCCACGCGCCCGCCACGAGTTGCGGGTCCATCAGGATGAACCAGCCGTCCGTGTTGCCCTGGGTCGTGCCGGTCTTGCCTGCCACGTCGCCGCGTATGCCGAAGCGCGTGCGGATGGCCGAGCCCGTGCCGCGGTTCACGACGTCGCGCATCGTGTCGAGCAGCGTGCGGTCCGCCTCTGCCGAAAGCGCCCGCTCGGGCGAAGCGCTCTCGAACTGCGCGAGCACGTTGCCCTTGTGGTCCTCGATACTCGTGACCATGCGCGGTTCGAGGTACTCGCCGTCGTTGGCGATGGTGCTGTACGCGGAGACCATCTCCTTCAACGTGACCGGGCTCGTGCCGAGCGCGAGCGACGGCACCGGGGCGAGCTGGCTGTCGCGCACGCCCATCGCGCGCGCGAGCCGCGCGACCTTGTCCGGGCCCACCGTCTGCATGAGCTGCGCGGTGATGCGGTTGCGCGAGAACGCGATCGCGTCGCGCAGCGTCATCGGACGATTGCTCGGCGGCACGTCGTCGGTCGGCTTCCAGATTTCGCCTCCCGCCAGCGGGATTTCCACCGGCTGGTCGATGAACGTGTCGCTCGGCTTTGCGCCCGCCGCGTAGGCCGCGCCGTACACGAACGGCTTGAACGTCGAGCCCGGCTGACGGCGTGCCTGCTGCACGTGGTCGAACGGTTCGTCGGTAAAGTCGCGGCTGCCCACCCACGCCTTGATCTGCCCGCTGCGCGGGTCGATGGCGAGGAAGCCCGCCTCCACCGCGGTCTTGCTCTTGCAGAGGTTGCGCATGAAGGTGCGGTCGCCGGCGAGCCGCTTGAGCGCGTCGGCGTCGTTCGCACCGGCGTCGCGTGCGCTCTTGTAGTCCTGCGTTTCGCGCATGAAGGTCGCGAACAGGTCGTTGCCGGCCACGCAGCCGTTGCGTCCGCTCCATGCGCCGTTGGCGATGCCCTGCAGCTGGTTCGTGTGCTGGCGCAGCGCGGCGGTAGCCATCTGCTGGAGGCGCGAATCGATCGTGGTGCGCACCACGAGGCCATCCGAATAGATGTTGTAGTCGTTGCGGTCGGCCCACGAAATCAGCCACTTGCGCAGTTGCAGCGCAAAGTGCGGCGCGGGGCCGGGCGGCTCGGTCTGACGCTCGAAGTCGAGGCGCAGCGGCTTCTTCGAAAGCGTGGCGTACTGCGCCTCGCTGAGCTTGCCGTACTTCACCATCTGGCCGAGCACGGTGTTGCGCCGCGCGAGCGCGCGCTCGGGGTTGATCACCGGGTTGTAGTAGGCGTTGCCCTTGAGCATGCCGGTGAGCGTCGCGGCTTGCAGGATGTCGAGCTGATCCGCCGACACGCCGAAGTAGGTGCGCGCCGCCATCTCGATGCCATAGGCGTTGTAGAGGAACGGCACCGTGTTCAGATACGTCTCGAGAATCTGCTGCTTGCTGTACACCGCCTCGATCTTGAACGCCGTGATCGCTTCCTTGATCTTGCGCGTGAGCGTGGGCGCGCGGCCGATTTCATCGGGATAGAGATTGCGCGCGAGCTGCTGCGTAATGGTCGAGCCGCCCTGGCGCTCGCCCGAGAACGTGTGCAGCGCCGCGCCCGCCGTGCGCTTGAAGTCGATGCCGTGGTGCTCGTAGAAGCGGTGATCCTCGGTGGAAATCAGCGCATCGACCATGTGCGGCGAGATCTGCGCGAGCGGCACCCATTCGCGATTCGAGGGCTTGAACTCGGCGAGCACCTTGCCGTCGGCGGACAGAATCTGGGCCGGTTCGTCCACCCGCGCCTTGCGGATGTCGCCAATGCCCGGCGTGAACGGAATCAGCACGAGCACGTAGAGCACGACGAGCGCCGGCAACGCGCCAATCGTCATGAGCACACCGCGCCGCGTGGGATGCCGCACATGGTGGAGCGCACGCGCGAATGCGGGACGGACAAACCCGCCCAGCCGCGCGGCGGCAGGCCTCAGGCGGGACAACGACATCGCGATTCGATCGCGGATCAACGGCACGTAACGCTTCACGCGGCAGGTAGGGTCGGCTGGCAAAGCGTGAATCGTACCAAACTCGCAAGGCCGCTCCTGCTTCGGGCCGGGCGCAAGCCCAGCATCGCCCAAGTCGATGCCCGAATCGATTTATGACAGAGAGATGAAATCATCCTTCCAGATCGAGGAAGAATCCTCTCCAGTCACAGCCGGTTTTTCCGGCGCCTGTCACTGCCTACACTCCTGTCGCTGTTGCAAACCCGCTTTTGCATACGCCGCGAAACAACAACGCTACAGGAACCTCGAATGAAGAACCCCCTCTCGCTCACCACCGCTGCCGCCGTGCTCGGCGCACTCGGCACGCTCGCCGCGCCCGCCGTCCACGCGCAAAGCTCGGTCACGCTCTACGGCCTGATCGACGCCGGCATCATGTACACGAACAACGTCGCGAGCGGCAAGTCGGGCGGCGCGCTCTGGCAGGCAACGAGCGGCAACGTGAACGGCAGCCGCTTCGGCGTGCGCGGCAGCGAGGACCTGGGCGGCGGCCTGCATGCGGTCTTCGTGCTCGAAAACGGCTTCAACGTGCAGAACGGCAAGCTCGGCCAGGACGGCCGCATGTTCGGCCGTCAGGCCTACGTGGGCCTCGCGAGCGACCAGTTCGGCTCGCTCACGCTCGGCCGCCAGTACGACTCGCTCGTCGACTTCGTCGCGCCGCTCTCGGCCACGGCGGGCACCTTCGGCGACACGGGCTTCGCGCATCCGTTCGACAACGACAACCTGAACCACTCGCTGCGCATGAGCAACGCCGTCAAGTTCACGAGCAACACGTATAGCGGCCTGAAATTCGGCGCGTTGTACGCGTTCTCGAACCAGACCGACTTCGCCGTGAACCGCGCCTACAGCTTCGGCGCCAGCTACACCAACGGGCCGCTCGCCATCGCGGCCGGTTATCTGCAGCTGAACGGCACCCAGGGCGCAACGGCAAGCAGCCCGGGCGCGGTGGATCTCGCGGAATCGACGGCCAACGGCAAGGGCGGCTTCGCGCTCGGCGCCGACCGCCTGCGTTCGTTCGGCGGCGGTATCAACTACACGTTCGGGCCGGCGACGGCTGGCTTCGTCTTCACGCGCAGCGAGTATGCGGGCACCAGCTCGTTCGGCTCGCAGGGCGGCGACATGAGCTTCAACAACTACGAAGTGAACGGGAAGTATCAGTTGAACCCCGCGTGGAGTCTCGGTCTCGCCTACACCTTCACGGACGGCCACGTGAGCAACACGACGACCTACGGCGCCGATCCGAAGTGGAATCAGGTGGACGCACAGGTCGTGTACCGCCTCTCGAAGCGCACCGACCTCTACGGCGAGGCCATGTACCAGCACGCCTCGGGACACAACTATGTGGCGTTCATCAACACGGCGGGCGGCGCGTCGACGACGGCCAATCAAGTGGTGGGCACGGTGGGGTTGCGCGCCCGCTTCTGATCGTGCTTCTCGTCACAACACGAGCGAAAGCGCGATCGACACCCACACGGCAGCCGCGCCGCAGAGAAAGGCGCGGCGCGCCATCAGGAAGCGCGACTCGTCGTTGGGCTTCGCGGGCGATGTGGCGAGCCAGGGCACGCTGCCGAGGCACGCGAAGCCCGCGAGCGCGATGCCGACGACCACCCGGTCGCCGATGCGCCAAGCCGACGGCTCGTGCAGCCCCCAGTAGCCCAGTGCGATCAGGCCGATCGAAAACATCGTCGAGGCGGCAGAACTGAGCGCCACCACCGATCCCGTCGGAGATTGCATGGATTGCCTCCCTGCGCGCTTCGCGCTGTCGGGCCATTATCGGCGGGCGGGCAGCACGCGGCAACGCCGCCGCGATCCGTTCATCCCGACGCGCACGCCCGCAGCGGCTTACGCGCTCGGCCGCACCATCTGGAACATCTCGCCGATCTGCGCGTAGTCGGCGCGATAGCCTGCCCGCATCACGGGCTGGGCCGCTTGCGTATCGAACAGGCCGTCCTTCAGGAATTCCTCGCGAATGTGCACACCCACCACCTGCCCCAGCGCGAGCCAGTTGTCCATGGGCGCGCCGTCCAGCGTGTTGAGCCGCACGACCTTCAGCAGCTTGCATTCGAGCGCGGCAGGCGACTCGGCCACATGCGGCACCGCCACGCTGCGGCCCGGCGCGGCCGTGAGGCCCGCGAGCGCGAATTCGTCGACGTCGGCGGCGACCGGCGCGGAGGTGCGGTTCATCTGCGGCGCCAGCGCCTTCGACGTGAGATTCCAGACGAACTCACCGGTCTCTTCGATGTTGCCGATGCTGTCCTTGCGGCCTTCGCTGCAGAACCCGATGATCGGCGGAAATGTGGCGAACGCGCCGAAGAAGCTGTAGGGCGCGAGATTGAGCGCGCCGCTTTTTGCGCGGCTGGAAATCCAGCCGATCACGCGCGGCGCGACGATCGCCTTGAATGGATCGTGCGGCAGGCCATGGCCCTGGGCGGGGTCGTAGAAGTAGGTATTGGACATGATGAGGCTTAGCGATTTCGAAGCGGCACCACTATGACACGAGCCGCGCGCGGCTGCCGACAAGCCAGTGGCTTGCAGCCGCCCCCAAACGCAGCAAGGCCGGCTCTCTTGCGAGAGCCGGCCTTGCTTGAAGACCTGGCGGTCTGACCGGAGAAACGCGTTGGACGGCGCGCGCCACCCGAAGCGTTTCAGCTTCGATCAGTCACGCGGCATGCCGAACGGCATGTAGTGCGAACGGCGAACGCGCTCCGCTTCGCGGTGGCGCGCTTCGTACGAGTATTCCGAATCCATCGGCAGATACGGCGACGCGAAGAGGTCGCTTACCTTTTGGAACAGGGCAAAGATGAAGCTCATGGCGACTCCCAGTTAGGCTGCGGTTCAGGGTTTTCCCTAAGACAGAACGAATTATAGGGTTTTCCCTAGGGCAACGCTAGTGCAGCGCAGCAAAAAAACTGCGACGCGCCGTCGCACGGGGTCGAGCGCAATCGATGCGTTGCAGCAATACAACGCATCGAGATTTCAGGTACAGGGGCAGGATCGCGGGGCGAAGCCGGTCAGCGCGTGGCTTTCTGGGCGCTTTTCGCGTGAGGCGTACGCGTGGAATGGGCCGCTGCGCGGTGCGCGGGCGCGGGCGAGGCCTTGGCGGACACCGCTCTGGACGACACACGTGCGGGCGGCGGCGCCGGGGTTTCCGCGGCGGCGGCCGCAGTGGCCGCAGCAGCCGCGGCGGCGGCGGTTTGCGCGGCCATGCGCTGCGACAGGTCGTCGAGCGTGGACTGCTGCTTCAGGATGAATTGCTCGAGGCGCGCCTCGTCGGCGCGGGATTCGTTTGCGAGGCTGTCGAGCCGCACCGACTGCGCGATCCCGAACCCGACCGATGCGAGCACCGCCACCGACGCGGCGGTAAGCACCCACTTTTGTTGCCGCGACGAGGCGACCGCCATACGGCGCTGCTCGGCGAGCGCGCCCTGGAGCGCGTCGAGGCGCTGCGTAAGCGCGTCCGGCTCGGGGGCCGCGTGAGCCGCTTCGGACGCGAACCCGATGGGCTCCACGCCCTCGGCGGGGCCGGCGGCAAACGACGGCTCGGCGACAAAGGCTGCGGGACCCGGTTCCTGCACCACTCCAATGCCCGGCTCCACCGCTTCGGCCACGGCAGGAGCAGCAACTCGTTTCGCCCGCGGCGCGCGGCGCGCAGTCGTTGCAGCCGCAACAGGGCTCGTCGCGCTGGCTTCGTCGACGGGCATTGCCACCGCTTGAGCCGACTCCGGGCTTTCGAAGCCGCTCAGCGTGCCCTGACGCACGGCGGCATCCGCTTCGGCAACGGCCGCGAGCCCGTCGACGGCAAGTGCGTGCGGAGCATCGGATTCGACAGCAAGCGGGGATTCAGTCACGTCGGACGGCGCGGACGTCGCGTGGGGCTGCCACGGCGCGTTGCGTTCGGGATGCGAAGAGCTCAAGGATGCGGTATCTGCGTAATCAGCCATGTGTCAGCGATGCGGTTCGCGTCGCGCGCCGGCCGGTCACGGCCGCTTGGCGACGTCCTCGTGTTCTGGTTCGAACGCGCATTGTCGCATGCCGGAACGCACGGCCAAGGGCTCTTCCCCGACTTACCCAGCCGGCATCGACCGACACCCCGCGCAGGTCAGCCAGGTGCGCAGTCGTGGGCGAGCGTGCTGCGCCGCCTGGAATGTCCCGCGCAGTTTGCGAATGCGTACAATCGCCGGCATTGCTCTTTCGATGCGACGCGCTTCGCCGCAACTTTTCGCCATGAACACACCTACGAGCGCAGCCAGCCTGCGCGAGCATTTCGACCGCGTCGTCCTGCCGATGTGGCGCGGCCCCGGCTTCAATGCCGAACTGCGCCTGCCCTACGAGGCGCTCGATGCGGCCGGCGCGCAGCCACTACCCGTCACGCGCTACCGCGCGATGGCGTGTGCCCGCCAGCTCTTCGTTTTCTCCCAGGCCGGCGACGCCGCGCACGCGCAAACGCTCTTCGAAACGCTGCGCCACACATATCGGGACCCGCAGCACAGCGGATGGTTCTATAGCGTCGACGCAGCCGGCGCGCCGCTCGACACCACCAAGGACCTCTACACGCACGCCTTCGTGGTGTTCGCCACTGCGGCCTACGGCCAGCGCTTCGGCGCCACCGAGGCGCTCGACGTCGCGCGCGAAACGTCCTCGCTGATCGTCGACCGCTTCGCGGCCCGCGACGGCCTGCTCAACGCGGCGCTCGACGCGTCCTTCGCGAGCGTTACCGGCGGCCCGCTGCAGAATCCGCTCATGCACCTCACCGAGGCCTGGCTCGCGGCGAGCGAGGCGACCGGCGACAGCGCGTTCGACACGGCGATCACGCGGCTCGTCGAGGCCCTCGCGCGCGGCTTCCTGCACGCGCCGACGGGCTGCATCGCCGAATTGCCGGTCGGCGCGGCGGACAACCGCCTCGAGCCCGGTCATCAGTTCGAATGGTTCTGGCTGGCTTCGCGTGCGGGCGCCCGGTTGGGCGCGTCGGGACTGGACGAAGCGCTCGCGCGCGCCTTCGTCTTTGCACAGAAGCACGGCGTCGACCCGGAAACGGGCGCCGTGGCGGCCGCGCTCGACGAGCAGGGCCGGGTGATCGATGCGACGCAGCGTATCTGGGCGCAAACGGAATACTTGCGCGCGCTCGCCACGCACGGCGACGCCGCGGTGCGCGCCGCGCTCGCGCCGCAGATCGGGCGCTTCGCGCCGCGCTTTCTCACGCCGCAGGGCTGGGTGGAATGCCGCAGCGCAAACGGTGACGTGGCGCGCGCGGACATGCCGTCCACGACGCCGTATCACCTCTTGACGGCCTATCAGGGCATGGGCGTTTGAGGCACAACCACGCGAAGCGCCGAGGCAGACGGGCGCAAGCCCGCCGCCAAGGCGCCCAGACCGCTCGAGTCGCTTAGGCCGCCAGCACCGCCGGCGAAATCTCGAACGCCGCCACGGCCTCGGAAAGCTGGCGCGTCTGCTGATGCAGCGAAGCCGCGGCAGCCGCGGCCTCCTCGACGAGCGCCGCATTCTGCTGGGTCATCTGGTCCATCTGCGAGACGGCCTGATTCACCTGATCAATGCCCGTGCTCTGCTCGAGCGACGAGGCGCTGATACCCGCCATCATCTGCGTGGCGCGCGAAATCGAGTTCGACACCTCGCGCATCGACTCGCCCGCGCGCTCCACCAGCTCCGAGCCGCCGCGGATCTGCGAAACCGACTCGCTGATCAGCGTCTTGATCTCCTTGGCCGACTGCGCGCTGCGCTGCGCGAGCCCGCGCACCTCGCCCGCCACGACCGCGAAACCGCGGCCCTGCTCGCCCGCGCGCGCCGCTTCCACGGCCGCGTTGAGCGCGAGAATGTTGGTCTGGAACGCGATGCCGTCGATCACGCCGATGATTTCCGCGATCTTGTCCGAGCTTTGCGCGATGCCGCGCATGCGCTCGACCACCTCGCCCACCACGGCGCCGCCGCGTGCGGTCGCGTCGAGCGCCGCCTCGGCCAGCGCGTTCGCCTCGCGCGCGTTGTCGGCCGTGTTGCGCACCGTGCCCGTCAGTTCCTCCATGCTCGCCGCCGTCTGCTCCAGCGACGCCGCCTGCGATTCGGTGCGCGCCGAAAGATCGGCGTTGCCGGTGGCGATCTCGTCGGCGCCCACGTTGATCGAGCCCGCCGTTTCGCGCACGGTGTGGACCGTGCGCGCCAGGCTCGACTGCATCAGCGCAAGGCCCTGGAACAGCCGGCCGATCTCGTTCTCGCCGCGCGCGGCGATGCGCTCGTCGAGGCGCCCGCGCGCGATGCGCTCGAAATGGCGGCCCGCCTCCTCGAGCGGCTCCACTACGCCGCGGCGCAGCGCGAGGTGCACGCCGGTCGCGAGTGCGATCAGCAGGACCAGGATGACGATGCCGACGATCTGGAAGAGCGCGAGGCGCGAGTCGATCGAATCGAGCGAAGCGCGGCTCGCCGCGGCGTTGAACTGCGCAAAGGCGTGCAGTTCGGCGAGATAGGCGTCCTGGTACGACTGCGTCGGCTGGTCGAGGAAGGCCTGCAGATTGTTGCCGTTGAGGTCGTCGATCAGCTCGCCGAGCGCCTTGCGGTACACCTGATAGCGCTCGCCGAGCGCGGCGACGCGCGCGCGATTGTCGTCGTTGATCGGCGGGACGGCCATGAGCGCCGCGAACGTGGTGTCGGCGGCGGCCAGCTGGTCGCGCGCGTGATTGACCATGTCGGTCGGCACCGTGCCGCCGCGGACCATGCGCGTGCCCGCGCGCGAGAGATTGATACGGGCGTCCATCAACTGCTGGGTGATGACGTTGGCGGCGCTAGCCTGCCGCAACGCCACCTTCGAGAGGTCGGCCACGTCGTCGTGCGTGCGCGTAAGCGACCAGTAGCCAAGTCCTGCGGTCACGAGCTGTAGTACGCAGAACGCGACGAGGACACACAACAGGCCGGATGCGACCTTGATCTTGCTGAACATCGGGACACCTGGATGGCAGTGAATGAGTGAGGCGCGAGCATGTGATCGCTCGGGCCCGCACTGCGTTTACGGCCACGCAAAGCCGGTTTTTGAGCCCTAAACGGTGAAAAAATGCCCCAAAATGCGCAACGGATCATTTCGGCAATGGTTACACGGTCATTCCATGCATTTCTCGCAACAATAGAATGCCGGCTGGACGCTTACGGCATATCGGATGAGGCCGCCGTGCTGCATGCCGACAAAGCCTGCCCGGCGACAACTTTCAAGGCGCTGAAGCAGATGAAGCCTTCTGGGCAAATGGAGGCTGTCGAGCTCATGTGGGCAGGGAAACTTAACGGCAGCCTTTGCGCGGGCGATTGTTGCTGCCACTCCGCCGGAGCAACTCGAAATTGATGCAGGTACTCGTGGGAAACCGGGCAACGAAGTGTCAGAGCAGCTCGCTGATCTCGACCGTGAACTCGCAACCCTTCAAACTGGTGTAGCACAGACCGATGAACGCCATGGCATCGAGCAGCTACATCTCACGGTGTCAGCCGCTTATATTGCAACACTCCTCAGCAATGAGCGCGTGAGCCGTTGGCTATATGAGCATCATCGCGACTTTGCTGCGCAATTCGAAACCATCAGCCTGGAAGCTCGGAATGAACGCTTCAGGTCGGATTCGAGTGGACCACCGTCGAAAATTTTCGCCGTATCGGGGAAAAGCGGCTTGGTGTTTCGTCGCAAAGGTAACTTGCATCGCCGTGTTAGCGCCAGTCGTTCGGCGTGAGTCGAGCGACTGGGCTACTCTCTGGCCGCAATTCACTTGGGGCAGTGCGAGGCACGTACCCAGCCAAGTCACCTCTTTGGACGATTAGTACCACGGACAGGCGACGCAACCAGAGAATTATCAGGGCTCGGAGACAGAGCTGACGTCCTTGACACTTTAACGGTCCGCCCTCGAAGACGCTCTCCCTTGCCCCTCCGTAGAGCACTACAACTGCTTACAAATCTCACACTGGCCCGGTGCACCGCTGTGTCGATTGCGGCGTTCTTGCTGACACACCTCAACGGAGCGCGACATGAGCACCAATCTGAATTCCGGTTCACCGCAGCGTAGTCGCATTCATCCTTTGGTTGCCGGCGCAGCCGTGGCAGTCATCCTGGCCAGCGCTACAGGTATCGCAGCGATGACAGGCGTGCTTCCGACATCCCGAGCTGTGACCGCTCCTCCGACGCAAGCTATTCCGGTCGCTGCACAAGTCGCGAGCACACCGGTCGCTTCACCGCAATCGAGCGCGGAGCAGCGCGTGACCAGGGAGGAAGCGCCCGCCCAGCCGCGCGTCCATCATCACCATAGCGTGCCAGTTGAGCAGCCCCCGCGGTATGCGAACAACGACACATATCAATCGTCGGCACAACCGGCTCCGAGACCAGTCGCCGTTGACCCGAACGCCGGAGAAGTCGTCGCCGTCAATACGGTCCAGGAACCCGAGCCGACAACGGGTCTCGGGGCCGTAGGCGGAGCGGTCGCCGGCGGGCTGTTGGGAAATCAGGTCGGCGGGGGGCGCGGTCGCGTTCTGGCAACGATTGCCGGCGCCGTCGGCGGTGGCCTTGCAGGCAATGGCATTGAGCATGCTGTTCGCAAGGCGACGAGTTACCAGGTGCAGGTCAGAATGCAGGACGGTAGCTACCGGAACTTCAACTATTCAACGCAGCCGCCGGTCCAGGTCGGCGAGCGCGTTCATGTCTCGGGTGACTCCCTGAGCGCGTCGTAATCAGCCTGTGTTAGCCTGGCGACCTGCGATTACCTGCTCAAGGATTGCATTCAGGGCGAGCACAACTAGATGGACGGACGGAAACGCGAAAGCATAGTGGCCTATCTTCGGCGCAGGATGGCTGAGCTCGAAATCGACCCAGAGGATGTCGCCGCTTCTATCGCCGCGGACCAAGAGCGACTGCGCGCGGCAAAGTACCGCGACGCCTTTGGAAATACCTGGGACGGCAAGGGCAATACCCCTCAGTGGGTCGTGCAGGCGACGAGCGCGGGCCAATCGCTCGAGCATTTTGCAATCCGTGTGCCAGCAGAACCACAATCGGGCAAGCGCGCTGACGTGGACTGGCGACGGGACCCGTTTGCTGGTACCAGACTGGCCACAGTCCGGCCTGAGCCACTTCACGCGTAAAAAGCTGTGCATAGCGTCTCGTGACCGGAGCGCGCTCATCGTTCGGAGAGGAAATCGGTAGTCTCGAAGAACTCTTCCAACCTCCTCTTGAGTGGACGCTCGTGCATCCAAACTTCATTGGTCGCGATCTGCACGGAGTGTTTCACTGTCGACCCGTTGGCTATTCGACGTTGACGACGTCTGAGCAGCGATGGGAGCCCGGCGTAATAGCGATGTGCTTCGCAATGGTCGAGGATTGCCCGCAGAGGTCGGTCACCTTAAGCTTGGAAAAGTCGAAGACGAACTTTTTCCCCTTCCTTGTCACCAGAATCTCGCCAGCGCTCGTGGAGAAAGACTGAACGCCCGGTGCAGTGTCAGACACCGTCGCTACATTGGAGTCGACAGAGCACGAGTTGATGCTCTCCTCGGCCGGAGTGCCTGCCGTGTAGCTGAACTCGCTCACCTTCTCGTCGTCGACGGTCACATGCAGGTAATGGCTAACAATATTCCGGTCCGCCGTGCATCGGTACTTGACAGGTTTGGCCTGGCTCGTGCCAACGGCGCACGCAAGTGCAGGGACCGCCACGGCGAGGGTCGAGACAGTCCTCTGTATCAGGATTCGGGTCATTTTTGAATCGCTTCCCGCTCGCACGTGGGCGGGGTGTCTTCGATTTCACGCAGTCAGCAGGCGAATAATCTTCCGTTGATTTGCTGACGCGCCCAGAAATCTACTTCCGTACGCAGCGTGCCCTTGCTGACTGAACTCACCTAGACCTCAGGCTTTACGTTCGAACTCCCACAGCGCCGGCTGTGGTCGGTACGCGCCATTCCGGTCGGGTGCGAAGACATCCGGCATCGCATCCCCCTGATTTACCAGCACACCAGGTACGTTGTGGCCTTGTGCTTTCCAAACGCCGGTTTCCGGACACGTCTGCCCCGTTCGTACCGTCATTGGTCCACTATCCCGGCGTATTGGCGCGCCGTCTTCCGCTGCATCGAAGTTGCGCGCGAAATCAGCGAGGTCCTTCGGATACAGCAGATGGTCGCGGAAAGAGCTGTCGTCCAGCTGCAGCAGAAATGCGACCGCTGCCGCCTCAACTGCCCAGTAGCCGACGTAGGTACCCTTGCCATTCTTCTGGGCTTCCAGATGTCCGTCGTGCCATGGAGCTGCGGCCATTCCCGGATACCAGGCTTCGAGGTATTCCGTCATGTCGTCGACAGATTCCTTCTTCGTCTCGCGATAGAGACTGAACACGAGGGGCCGATACGGCACGTCGTGATACCAGCTATCTACGTTGATTCGACCATCGAGTTCGTAAGCCAGCAGGTCCTCATACAACGTGTCCTTCCCCCGATAGGAGGGGTCAAACATCTCGACGATGCGCGGCAGCAGGTCACGTCGATGCAGCAGGTAGCAAAAGCCGATGAGCTGCATCGCCGTTTCATATTCGCCAATTTCTTCAAAGACCAATGGCGGTTCGCCGGCATCCTGTCGATTCAGCCGTTGAGCTTTCGCGTACCGTTCAAAGGCTTCGAGAACCGGCTCAAGTTCACCACGCAGCAGCTTGAGGTCCGCTCCACCTGTATACAGGAGTAGGAAGCGTCGATAGACATCGGAAACGAGGTAGCGCTGCGTCAGCGCCTTCCGCTCGTTCTCATTGCTGCCGGTTGGCGCAGTATTTTCGGACCAGTACGCGATGCCGTCATCAAGGAGGTCCAAACGCCACTTGAAGTAGTCCTCGCCAAGAAAGCGTTGCCGCCGTGTCGAATCGAAGTCTTCGTTCATATCCATAATCTCTTAGCCCTAGGCTATCTTATCCTGCTCGCTTTCAGCTTGACCGCTTCTTCAACCTCTCCCTCCTTGTAGTGATGGGTGAAGGGAAGGTCGTGGTCAGTATGGTCGTGTTCAGCGCCCGTCGTGAGCGCTTCGACGTGTTGCACGGCGGACGGAAGGTAGAACGGGACGTACAGCAGATGTCGCGAGTACCCGGACCTCAAAATCGTGTTGACCAGGCCTTGGTCCGAAACGGCTCCGGAGAGTTTGGCTTCAATCCACTCGTGACTCATCTGGACCCGGGCGATTTTTGCACTGCTCGATCCGGTCGCGGTGGTCTTGTCCTTCGGCGTTGTGTCCGCTGTCGGCGTTGCGGAGTCGGCCTGCTGCTTTCTCGCAGGACTGCTCTCATTTGCGGAGCCACCTGGTGTTGGTTTTCCACCGCCAGATGCAGGCTTCCCGCCGCCAGGCTTGCCGCTACCTCTGGTCGGCAACGCTGGCCCTGCGTCGTCCGGCGGCTCAAGCAGGTCCTGGGCAGGAGGGCGCACCGCCTCCTTAATCGTTCCGAGCTTGCTGGAGATATTGTGCTTTGCGTTCGGGTCTTGCAGCTTTCGCGTTGTCGTCGACGATTTCATTTCGACGATGGCGAAGTCCTTCATCTGGTTGCTAAAAGGGGCGGCACGCCAAACACCGTCGATGCCGTGACCACGTGCCTTGACGTCGAAAAGCTTGTTCAGCTTGCCCTTATCGTTGAGCTTGCCCATAACCCGCAGCCCCGGCTGCTCACTCCACTTGCCGCTCAGGCCTTTGTCGTGGTCCTTCCAGCCATTTCCCCATTTAAGCTTTTCATAGCAGTAATAGTCGCCGATGTGCTCACCCAGAATGCCCGTGATATTCGTCGTGATGTCGGTGACAGCGAGCTTGGCATTGACGACGCCGCGCGAGGGCGTCGGCACAGGTCGGTCCTGGCCTGTTTTGGCTTCTTCGCCCTTTGCACCTGGCTTGTCAGTCGTTCGGTGCTCCTCGAGCGTGCTGACGGCTGACGAGTTCGGCTGCTTTTTGCGCCAATGAAGCAGCTTGCGCTGGACGAACTGCGCGAGCCAGTATGGCAGGTTAGTTTCTACAAAGGCCAGTGCCTGCATGAACGTGGCTTGAACACTCGTAGGCATCTCGCGATACAGCCAGGACTTCTGGATATGTTCACGAGCCTCCGTGAGGTACGTCTTGACGCCCGTTGCATCGAACAGCTTGTCGATGAGCGCATCCGGGCTGGTCTGGAGGTGCGCACGCTGAAGCACCAGACGCAGAATGTCGAACAGCAGTGGGCCATATATTTCGGACTTGTGGTTGACCAGGCGAAACGTCCGCTTGACGCCGGCGCCGACGACAGGAACCCAGCCCACGACGGCGAATACCAGGTCGATGCCGGCCTCGATTTTCGTTATCTCGTCCACACTTTCGCGAGCGTTCCAGACCGTCCAGACGCTTTCCGTCGTGTCGTAGACGTTCTGCGCGACGTAGAAAAGCGGGAAGGCGTTAGACGCCATCGACAGCCCAATCTCCTTGGCCGCATCTTCGATTGCCTGCTGGTCGTTAGCGTTCATGTCACGTCCGGTCGGCCAGAGAATTTGTTGAACAGGCTGAAGAGGTTTTCGTCCGTGATGCCGTCATGGCCGCCTGCGTGGAGTTCCTTGAGGATGTCTTCCTGCCCAAGCGCCTTCGCCGCCTGCACGGGCTGCGGGGTGAAGGGTCGCGCGTCTTCTCCGAAGAAGACCTTGGCGGGCCCGTCGGGCACGTCCCGAAGCAGGGCATGCCCGTTGCCGTCGAGCTTGCCCGCCATCGTCGTGCCGTTTTCGAACGCCACCTTGTAGGGTGCATTGGGCACGGCCTTCAGGTTGTCGTCCATCAGGTTCAGCTCGAGCTTGTTGTGCAGGTCGCCCTTCGGCAATGTGGGCAGGTCATAGGGACTGCTCGTGGGGCCGTTGAACGCATGCTGCGCACCCTTGATGTCTATCTGCCCGGGAGCATGAATCTCGATGTTGCCATCGTGGATGCGGATGTACGCGCCCCCAGCGGTCAGCAGGACGCCCTGGCTCGCAGCCACTTCCACGTTTTCGGAGGCCGACAGCACCTTCACTGTCTTCTGCGCGGTCAGCTCGATGTTGTCCGAGTGCGCGCGAATCTCGACCTTGCCCTTCGCGGCGAAGAGCTTCATCCCTGCGTTCTGGACGAAGAGGCTGATTTTGTCGGTCACGCTCGCAAGCAGCGACTTGCCTGTGGCGATATGCGTGCTTTGACCGCTGACCAGGGTGAGCTGCTCGTCGGCGCTCACGTGCACTGACTGCTGCGTCGAGACGCCGATTCCCGCCGGGCTTGCCGCCAGGAGAATGGGCTCCTTGAACGCATTGGCCGAACCAGTGCCGCCGCCGGCAGTACGCCCCCCGCTCGCCTGGCCCTGGGCGCTATCAGTCGACGCTGCGGTGAAGGCTTTGAGCGCGTCCTGGCCTGCTTGCAGGCTTTCGGCCTGATGCGTCGTGCTCGCGCTGCTGAGCGATTCGAGAAGGTTGCCTGCGCCTGACAACTGCCCTCGTGCGGCGCTTACGTCAAGTTGCTGCGCGTTCGTGCCTGCGGCTGCGTGAGTCGAGAGGAACAGCCCGCGGTTCGCGCGCAGCGCGCCGTAGGCATCGGTGCGTAGTTCGAAGCCGCTGCCGAGATAGCTGCCACGCGTGTTGCCGTCCTGGGCAATGAGGTAACCCATGTGCAGCATGGAGTTGCCTTGGGACGACAGCAATTGAAGCCGATTCTGGGCTGTTGCGTCGTCCATGACGAGCTGGTTGAAGCCGCCCGCACCACCGTATTCGCGCGACCGAAAGCCAGAGAGGATGCCATTCGAGTGCCAATGCGGCTGCGTCGCGCCGTTATAGACATGCCCTGTCGCGATGGGCCGGTCGCAATCGCCTCCGACCCAGTCGATGGTCACTTCTTCGCCGATGCGGGGCACGTGGACGCTACCGTAGCCGTTTCCCGTGTCCGAGAACGCGGCGCGCACCCAGCACGTCGCGGCGGACGCCTCACGTCGGTCCCAGTGCATGCGCACGAGGATGCGGTTGAGCGAATCGGTGTAGACCTCTTCGTTCTCCGGGCCCGTCACCGTTGCCGTCTGAAGGTGCATGACCGGCTTGCGGTGTTCGAACGGGCTGCGAAACGGAACCTTCAGTCGCTGCGCCTCGACCTCGACGAGAAAGAAGCCATCGCTGCCATCGCCGACAGAATCTTCGACCGAGAACGCAGCCGCGCACTGCTCATAGGTAGCGCGAACCGCCGCCAGACGTTCAGAGAGGCTATGCGGGAACGCGTGAGTCTCGCTAACCGGGATATTGTTACGGATGTACCACGAAGCTTCGATGACCGCGAACTTCCGGTCCTCGCCGTCGTCCTGCTCGTGCGCGGGATGGTTGTCCAGCGAGAACCAGCGGCCGACGTCGATGCTGCGCAGGCCTCCGACGCCAAAAAAGCGCTTCGCGCGCGACTCCCACTCTTCCAGCTTGAGCTTGGTGAGCTTGTCGCCACGGTCGCTTTCCTGCCAGCTATAGGCGCCTGTGTATTCGTAGACCTCCGCCTGTTGTGGCAGGTCACCTTGATTCCCGACGGTTGGAAACGAAGTCTCCTTGCTGGTGCCAGGATTCTTGTAGTCGAAGGTGCGCGAGCTGTAGCTCGTGCTTTGAAGCGTGCGCGTGCCGGACCACTGCACAAGCGCTTCCGTCTGGCTGGAGCTGCCGGCACGGTAGAAGTCGACCTCCTGGGGCGACATGGCCTTGAGCGAATAGAGGTCATCGGTAACGACAAGCGTGTGCGACTTACCATCGTCGGCATGCTCGAAGTAGTAGAACCAGCCTTCGGACTCGAGCAACCGGTGCACAAAAGTCCAATCGTCCTCGTACTGAACGCAGAATGACCGGACCGGTGATGCGTTTTGAATGTCAAACCGGAATGCCCCGGCCGCCTGCGGATGCATCTGAAAAACAGATTCGAGGATAGCCTCTACTGACTTGTCCTGGAAAATCTGCGCGTCCTTGCGGAACTTCAGGAAATGCAGCCATGAGGAGTAGCCCAGTTGGTAACTCGTTAGCTCCCCGTCGGCGCCAAGCCGGCGCGCGGTATGGACGTAGCCATGCTGCGGGCGATAGGACTTGTCGGCGCGCTGCAGCCAGAGCGTGACAGGCTGGGCAATAAGAGACTTCAGCTCGAGCGAGCTGTTCGTCGAGACAGCGTCGATGACGTATTCGAAGTTACGGCCAAGCCGTGAGGTACCCGTCACGATTTGCGGCAATAGCGCATTCGCCCCCGCAGGGGAGTCGAGTTTTACGAGCCGGTCAGCCTGGAATAATGCAGACTGCATAAATGAGATAATGTCCTGCGCTCCCATTTAGATTTTCCTTGTCGGGGCATCCCTTAAAGTCGACCGAAATCATAAGGGGATTTTTCCGGCTCGACAATTCCGTCTGATTGAAGCCCTCGACATTTAACATTCCCTGATGAAAACGTCATGACTGCCGTGCTCACTCTGGGTGCCACGCGATGACTGGCGGCCCTGAGCGGCCTTGGCGTTCTCCTTTTGATATTCCTCAGCAGTCGAGTTGGGGCATACGGCGGTACGCCGGCGTATCGGTCCTCGTGAAAAAAATCGCCACTGGCGAGTCGTTTGATGACGCATCTCGCGGGCGTTTCAGAAAATCTATGATGAGCAATTTCGTCATTAGCGGCCGCCTCTCTTGAATAATCACCCGGAGACGCAACTATTCCCGTACTTTGCAAGTCCACCACACAGCCATAAACTAACTTCCAGGAACTGGACCGTGCGCCTGATTTTCCGAATTGGCCTAGTCTTGCTGTCAATACTCGCCGCGCTACTTATTGCGGGAACGGGCTACGAAGCGCTCCAGCGGCACCTCGCGGCGAAGAACCATCAACCGCCGGGTGAGATGGTGAACATCGGCGACCGGCGCATACAGCTCAACTGCACTGGCAATGGCAATGGCTCTCCGACGGTGGTGTTCGAATCCGGCTTGGGCATTAGCGGTTCGCTGGACTGGTCGGCCGTCCAGCCATCCGTTTCGAAGGTCACCCGCGCCTGTTCATATAGTCGCGCAGGAATCATGTGGAGCGACCGCAGCTCAGAAGCACAAGATGCCAAATCGGTTGCTGAAGGTTTGCATCGCGCATTGCAGGTCGCCGGGGAACGCGCCCCCTTCGTGCTAGTCGGTCAATCGCTCGGTAGCGCTTACATCATGACTTATACAAGGAGCTATCGCGTTGCAGAGAACGTTGGACGTTCCACACGGAAGACGTTAATCTGGAAGCACTTCATGAACAGTCTGACCACCGTCAAGGAGCTGGCACATGGAAGTGAGCACCGAAGCGCTTGTTGAGATGCTGTGTGAAGTCGAGGCAGAAGACCCAATCGACTATGCGGACCTACCGTTCGGCGAACAGGAGCTACGACGCCTTGTCATGTGCTCGCTGGTAGAACGGCACCACGTTGTAGAGGCGGCGATGTCGGACTCGGACCTCCATGCGATGTACCTGCTGAGCACCGCGAAGCTTGTTCTCGAGAACACGGTGCTCCACGCTCGTCTGCTTTTGCTTCAGGGACAACAGGTCGACATTCAGTCGCTCCTCGCTCCGTTCACCCTCAAGGGCAAAAAATAACGAGGCGGAATGCGTACCGAGAGAAGAGCTCGTTTTGTCTCCTCCTCAGTACGCAGCCAAGGCACCGCCTTCGCAAACCTAGCTGTGCAGAAACCGGTGCACGGCCCGTCAAACGCAGTATGCGAAGCCTGCCGCGAATACGCTAGTCCGAGGTCGTCTCTTGAGCCCTGAGTTCAATCCATGTTGGCTGGTGCCTGACGCTCGCAAGAAACACGGCGAGGTCACCACGGGCTATAGATGCCATCACATCGCTTTCCCGCGGCGCGAGACCTGGATAAAAAATGGCCCACCGGTAGTGGGCCTAGTCCATTCCACGTGATACATGGAGGAGACGCTTGAAAAGCGAGTATCGCCAGCGTACGCATCTCCTACACGCGAACGCCTGCTGACCAGCTGACGTTTAAGTCAGCCACTGTTTGATGTTGGCCGCCATGACATTTGTCGAAATGCCATAGCGGTCGTGGAGCGTCGGCAGTGCACCGGCGTCGAGAAACTCGTCGGGCAGCGCGACCTGTTTGAACGTACACGAAACGCCGGCGCTCAAGAGCGTGGTTGCGACAGCTTCGCCCAAACCGCCTATAACCGTATGGTTCTCAGCGACGACGACCATGCGCCCCGTCCGCTTCGACTCGCGGATGATGGTCTCCGTGTCGAGCGGCTTGATGGTCGGAACGTGCAGCACTGCAACGTCCACCTTGTCCGACGCCAGCGCTTTCGCAGTTTCCAGCGCACGCATTGTCATGATGCCCGACGAGATGATGAGGACGTCGTTGCCATCGCGCAGCATCTTGGCTTTGCCGAGTTCGAACTGATAGTTGTACTCGTCGAGCACCGCGGGCACGTTGCCACGCAGAAGGCGCGCATAGACCGGACCCTTATGCGCCGCGATGGCCGGTACCATCTGTTCAATGTCGAGCGCATCGCACGGGTCAATTACCGTCATGTTTGGCATTGCGCGCATGAGCGCAAGGTCTTCAGCGGCCTGGTGGCTCGGGCCGTACCCGGTCGTCAGGCCAGGCAGCGCGCAGACGATTTTGACGTCGAGGTTGTCCTCGGCGATGGTCTGATGAATAAAATCATACGCTCGACGCGTCGCGAACACGGCGTAGGTGGTGACGAACGGCTGCGCTCCTTCGTGGGCGAAGCCGGCGGCAGCGCCCATCAGAAGCTGTTCCGCCATGCCCATCTGGTAGTACCGGTCCGGGAACTCTTTTGCGAAGACATGGAGGTCGGTGTACTTGCCCAGGTCGGCCGTCATGCCAATGACATTCGTCTTCGCGCGAGCCAATTCGACAAGTGCATGCCCGAACGGCGCAGAGCGTGTCACCTGGCCTTCGCCGGCGATGGACGCAATCATCGCCGAGGTCTTCAGACGAGGCTTTTTATCGACGACCGAGTTCATGCTTTGCTCCCTGCAAAAGTTTCATCAAGTGCATCCAGCGCCAGCTTCCATTCATGAGCGTCCACCCGGATGAAGTGGTTCTTCTCCCGCTGCTCGAGGAAAGGCACGCCGCAGCCCATCTTCGTGTCGCACACGATGATGCGAGGCTTCGGCTCTTCCAGCTTGCGAGCGTTGTCGAAGGCAGTCTTCACGGCATTGATGTCGTTGCCGTTCACCCGTTGCACGTACCACCCGAACGCTTCGAGCTTCGGAACGAGTGGCTCGAAGGCCATGATTTGCGTCGACGGGCCGTCGGCCTGCTGGTTATTGACGTCGACCATCGCAATCAGGTTGTCCAGCTTCCAGTGCGCTGCCGAGAGGAGACCTTCCCAGATGGCTCCTTCGTCAAGTTCGCCGTCGGAGAAGAGCGTGTACACGAACGATTTAGAGCCTTTGCGCTTGAGTCCGAGACACCGGCCCACGGCAATCGTTAGCCCCTGGCCGAGCGACCCACCGGACATCTCCATCCCCGGGGTGTAGCTCGCCATTCCGGACATGGGCAGACGGCTGTCGTCGCTGCCGTAGGTCTCCAGTTCTTCTTCGGGAAGAATGCCCGCTTCGAACAATGCAGCGTACAGCGCGATTGCGTAATGACCATTCGACAACAGGAATCGGTCCCGGTCCTCCCAGTCTGGCTCCGCCGCGCGGTAGTTCATCGCGCCGAAATATGAAACGGCCAGAACGTCAGCGATGTCGAGCGCTTGGCCGATATAACCCTGGCCCTGTACTTCGCCCATTAGCAAAGCGTTACGGCGGATGCGGTATGCGCGCTCAGCGAGCGACACATCCTCGATGACGGTTGTACTCATTTACTCGTCTCCTGGAAAGAGTTCGTTCAGCGATTGACAGTCTTTGCGGGCACGAAGAACACCAGAACCGCGCCCAGAACGACAGCCGTCGAAATGAAGATGAGGCCTGCTGTCGCGTGGCCGGTTAAGTCATTTAGCCATCCGACAATGGCGGGCGAGAAAAAGCCGGCCAGATTCGCGAAACAGTTGACCGCGGCAATTCCGGCCGCAGCGGACATACCGCTGAGAACAGCAGTAGGAAGCGCCCAAAACAATGACGACGACGCGAGGATGCCGGCAGCAGCGATGCTCACGCAGATAATCGAGGGACCCACGCTTCCGAGCATCGGCAGTGTGGCGAAAGCGGCGGCAGAAACCAGCATCGGAATCGCCAGATGCAAACGGCGTTCGCGGCGCTTATCGGCGCTACTTCCGAGTAACGGCAACGCGATGATGGCGCAAATGTACGGAATCGCGGTCAGGACACCAACCCACAGCGGGTCCGCGACACCTGTGCGACGGATGATTGTCGGCAGCCAGAAGGTGAGGCCGTATTGACCGAGAACTACACAGAAGTAGATTCCAGCCATTAGCCAGAGACGACGGTCGCGGACAAACGCACGGATGGACACGTGCTCGGTGGCCGCCGTACGGTCGCTTTCCACGTTGCGCTTGAGAAGTGCCTTTTCGTCATCGGACAGCCATTTCGCACTGGCGATTCCGTTGTCGAGATACAGAAAAATTGCGATGCCAAGGAGCAACGACGGGAGTGCCTCCAGCATGAAAAGCCATTTCCATCCTGCAAGTCCCTGGGCTCCCTGGAAGGAATGCATAATCCAGCCGGAAAGCGGGCCACCGAGGATGCCAGCCATTGGAATCGCCATGAAAAACATCGAGAGCGCTTTTGCGCGCCGGGCGGCCGGGAACCAGTAGGTCATGTACAGAATCACGCCCGGCGCGAACCCCGCTTCCGCGACGCCGAGCAGGAAGCGCAGTACATAAAACGTGGTCGGCGTCTTCACAAACAAAAAGCTTGCGGAAATCACCGCCCAGGTCAGCATGATGCGCGCGAGCCAATTTCGCGCGCCGACTTTGTGCAGAATGAGATTGCTCGGGACTTCGAAGAGGAAGTAGCCCAGAAAGAAAATGCCTGCACCGATGCCATAAATGGTTTCAGAGAAGCGCAGGTCGTTGAGCATCTGCAGCTTTGCAAAGCCCACGTTCACCCGGTCGAGATACGCGCCGAGGTAACAAAGCATCAGAAAGGGAATGAGGCGACGGGCGACTCTTGCGTAAGTTCGCGCCTCAAAGTCTGATGAGTCGCTCGAAGCCGAGAGGTCTGCACCGATTCCCGGTGTGGCCAGTCTGGATTTCATGGGTTGTCTCCTGTCATCTGAGCTCGTCACGGTGACGGGCTCAGCGCCATGTCTCTGTGCCGCTTTGGCGGCAAGACGCCCCGGCTAGGCCAAGTGCGTCGTATGTTTATGCAATGTCGGAAGCGAAAGAGGGCACGTCACTTCAATGAATCAGCATGCCGCCGTTGACGTCGAGAGTGATGCCGGTCAGATAGGTGGAGAGGTCGCTTGCCAGGAACAGGCAGGCATTGGCGATGTCGTTTGCCTCGCCGAGACGCCCCAGTGGGATGCCCTTGATGATGTCTGCGCGCATCTCAGGGGTCAGCTTGTCGCCCGTGATGTCCGTCTGGATAAGGCCGGGCGTAATGGAATTGACGCGGATATGGTCGCCGCCGAATTCACGAGCCATCGCCTTGGCAAGCCCGAGAACGCCAGCTTTCGCTGCGCTGTAGTGCGGGCCGCCGAAAATGCCGCCGCCGCGTTGCGCGGAAACGGAAGACATGCAAACGATGCTGCCACGCTGCTGCTTCTTCATGTGCGGGATGACGGCCTGTGACATATACAGCGTCCCCAGCAGGCTCACGCCGACGACTGCGTCGAAGTTGTTCTTCGAGATTTCGAGTGTCTTGATGGGCTGCGTAATCCCGGCGTTGTTTATCAACGCGTCGATTCGGCCGTATTTAGCAGCGACTGCATCTGCTGCAGCGACGCAGGCTTCCTTGTCGGTGACGTCGCACGCCAGACCGAGATGACCTTCCCCGAGGTCACGCGCAGCGCTTTCCGCGTCCGCCAGGTTCAGGTCCAGAATTGCAATGCGCGCGCCGTGTGCTGCCATCGCCTTTGCCGTCGCTTTACCGATGCCGCGTGCCGATGCCGCGCCCGTGACGATAACGACTTGATTCCCGAGCAACATGTGGGTGTCTCCATTGATGAACTAGGTGTAGGCGAAGTTTGTCCGCCGGCGAACCTTGCATCAACGCAGTTCCCCTCAACCATAGCTGAGAAATTTTCAGCCCCCAGGGTTATCCCTGCGAGCCCACCTTGCAGCGTTCAATTTCCTCTTCAATCCAGGTCAAAAATTTTGCAACTCGGGGCAATTCGGCGTTCTGGCTAGGGTAAACGAGATGATGTGCGCCAACCTCGACCGAATGGCTATTGTCGAAGACCTGCACAAGTGCGCCGTCCTTTATCTTTTGCGAAGCCATCATCACGCTTTCCAGAGCAATTCCGAGCCCTAGCGAAGCTGTCTCGATGGACATGTAGGAACGGTCGAACGAGAAGTCGAACGTCTTGTTCGCACCAGCAACCCCGGCCCGCCCAAACCATTGCCGCCACTGAACGAGAGGCGTCTCCGAATAGACCAGCCGCTGGGCCAGCAGGTCATCTGGAGTCTTCACCGGATGCCGCTCGAGATAGGCCGGCGACGCCAGCGGGGCAATGAATTCGCCCCGGACCGTGCGCACTTCAAGGTTGCTCCATTCTCCATAGCCATGACGAATGTCGATGTCGTAATACCCGTTCGAAAACGATACGTTCTCGTATGAGCAGGCGACGTTCAACTGAACGTCGCCATTTGCTTCCTGAAACGAGGATAGCCGCGGCAATAGCCACATCAGGCCGAAACTCGGGCTCGAATGCACGCGCAGGATGTCGACTTCCTTCTGGCTCGAGGCACGCTCAGTTGCCCGGCTGAGGTCTGCCAGCGACCCCGTCACATCGGCAAGATATCGCTCCCCGGTCGGTGTCAGGACGAGACCACGACCTGTCCGTTGAAACAGGGATTGGCCAATCATTGATTCGAGGTTGCTTAACTGATGGCTGACGGCCGACGCCGTAAGGTCAAGCTCTTCCGCTGCCCGGTTGACGCTCTTCGTGCGTGCAATGCTCTCGAAAGCAATGATGGCCTTCAACGGAGGAATTCGCATGGTCAAATTTTTTTCAGTCGCGATTGAACAAAACTGCATTGCCTTCTGACGGTGGTCGCTGCCATCCTCGACATCAACGATACGGACAGGAAAACAGTTGAAATGTTACCCCGTGTCAGGTCACCCAGTGGCCTAAAACATTGCCTCATATAAATATGGCGCGGTGCAGCAACCGCACAGGAGACGTAGATGAATACCCTGAATTCCCCTCCCAGCGAGCGATGCGTCTGTCGCTACGTGGTCGCCCCCAGCTAAGGAGCGCGACCGGCACTGAGTTCGGCTCGCTGCATTTGTAGCCACTCAGTTAAGCCTCCGAAATTTGTCACTCACTGCAGGCGGCTCTCGCAACCTGCGGTTGGAGCCGTTCGTTCGCTGTTTTCGCGACGGAGATGCGCAATGTCTGAACAACCTACGTTGTTGCTCGCGAAGTCAATCGTCAAAAGCTTCGGGGCTACCAGCGTCCTCAAGAGCTTCGACCTGTCTGTCCGTCCAGGAGAGGTACACGCGTTCCTTGGTGGGAACGGAGCCGGGAAGTCGACGTTCATCAAGATTATCTCTGGCCAGCATCAACGGGACGGGGGCACGCTTCAATTCGCCGGACGCGACCTCGGTGGTTCCTCAGCATCGCCCGCTGACACAGGGGAGATTGCGGTTGTGAACCAGGAGCTGGCACTGCTGCCGCATCTGTCGGTCGCGGAAAATATCGCCATGCCTCGGATGCAACGCGCGCTCGGGACCTATAGCGAGCGAGCATCACGTGCTCTCGCGATTGATGCTCTATCGTTGATTGACCCGCAGTTCGCACGGGAATCGGTTAGCCGTCTGGTGGGTGAGCTATCGCTTCACGAGCGACAGCTCGTCGAAATCGCTCGAGCACTCCGCTCTGGCGCGAGGCTGCTACTGCTTGACGAGCCGACAGCGAACCTCACTGCTGCCGAGACTGGGCGTCTTTTTGCGGTCATTCGAAGGCTGGTAGCGGAGACAAGTCTTGCCGTCCTGTTCGTATCTCATCGCATGCGCGAGATACGTCAGATTGCTGACGTTTGCACCATCATTCGCGACGGAAAAACAGCCGTCGACCGTGCGCCTCTAAATGCCATCACGGACCGCGAAATCGTCGACTATATGGGGCAATCCGTCGAGCCTGTCCAACAAACCGAGGTCAGCCTGGACGCTGCATCGGATTTGCGGGAAGGTCACGACACAAGTCACGACAACGGTGGCACCGCGGAAAGGCCCATCATTGTCCGCCTCGACGATATCGAACTCGAAATACGTCCGGGGGCCATTGTGGGACTCGCGGGCGCTCCGACCGGTCCTCTGGCTCTCATTGAGGCCCTAACGGGACTCGGCCCAAAATCTCGATGGGATATCGAGCGCGCTGGCAAACCGGTCAAGCATCGCGGGCCGTCAGGCGCGGCTCGCGCCGGGGTCGGCTATATATCTGGCGACCGCGCAAATAAGGGCATTCTCGCAACGCTTCCAATCATCGACAACCTGATGGCAGCGCGGCGCATCGTCGAGCGAAAAAAGATAGCTCGTGACGAAGAGCTTCGGCAGGGGCAAGCCCTCCTCGACGCGCTCAAGATACGTGCTGGTTCCCTATGGCACCTCCCTTCAACTTTGAGCGGTGGCACGCAGCAAAAAATCCTCGTTGCGCGCTGGCTGAATCTGAAACCGAAACTGCTGGTGCTCGAGGAACCCACGCGCGGAGTCGACATTCGGACAAAGCGGGAAATCTACGCACTCGTTCGCAAGCTCGCCAGACAGGGCACGGCAGTCGTCTGGTGGTCGACTGAGTACCTGGAACTGGTCGAACTTTGTGACACGGTGCTCGCATTTGACCTTTCCGGGCGGCCGACCGGCATTCTTCGTCACACAGACGTTAGTGAAGAGAGCCTTGCTAGCGCTACAGGAATGGCCGCCTGAAACATTGAACGTTTCGGACATCGAAGATTAAGTCAGGAGACAAAACATGAAAGCAGTGACGCATTCAATACGGAGCGGCTCGAAGGATTCTGGCGGTGGTATCCGGCGCATATTGTCGACCTATCGTACCGAAATTGCTATCGCGATTGCCATTGTTGTCATCGAACTTGCTGTCGGCATGGTCGTTCCGGCTGCGCTATCGATGGGAAACTTAGCGAACGTTACCCAGGCTGCGGCACCGCTCGTCATCATGGCGTTCGGTGTACTCCTCGTGATTATCACGGGTGGTATCGACCTGTCAGTCGGCTCAGTCTTTTCCCTGACAGGCATGGTCACCGGTCTCGCGATGTCACATGGCTATGGCGCCGTCGTCAGCAGCATCGCAGGCCTGGCTGTCGGTTTCATCATCGGTTCGATTAATGGCGCACTCGTGACCTTCGTAGGTCTCGCGCCATTCGTCGTCACGCTTAGTACGTATGCCATTGCCGGAAGTCTGTCGTTCATCGTCACCGACGGCCACTCGCTACCTATCAACGACCCGAACTATTGGCTGCTCAACTCCGGAACATTGATTCCAGGAGTCATCAACTACGTGCTCTGGTGCGTGCTGCTGCTGATTCTTATCGAGTTTTGCCTGCGAAAGGTTGTAGCAGGGAGATGGCTCTATGCGGTGGGTAGCAGCAGCTCTTCCGCTCGTGTCATAGGTATTCCAGTTAACCGCGTTCGTTTGTCCGCGTATGTAATTTCGGGATTGCTCGCGTCATTTGCGGGCATCGTGAGCATCTCGTACATCAGTAATGCAGAGGCAACGGCGGGGTCCGCCCTGATGCTTCAGGCAATCGCGGCGGTGGTCATCGGGGGCGCAAGCCTCTTCGGCGGCACCGGGTCGGCCATCGGTGCGCTGCTCGGCGCGCTGATGATAACGATTATCCAGAACGGCGCGAATCTCATTGGCGTGAACAGTTTCTGGCAAGGCACCGTGACAGGTGTCGTGATTCTCATCGCGGTGCTTGTCGACCGCGTCACCAAAGCACGGCGATAAGCCGGCGGCACAACACTCAGCAAGGAGACAATGATGAACGTCTTTCGACTCGCCAAATTTCACCACCTTGGGAAGCCGTTGACCACGATGGCTGTCTGTAGCGCGCTGGCTTGCGTCGCGATGGCATCACAGTCGGCGCTCGCGCAGGCCAAACAGACGGTTGCGTACATCGCACCGTCCTTGGACATTTCGTACTGGCAATGGGTCGCGTACGGAGTGAAAGAGCGCGCGAAAGAACTGGGCATGAACTACGTGGAATTCACCTCCGAGAATTCTCCTGCCAAGCAGATGGACAACGTAAAGACGGCGCTGACGCGAGGCGTCTCCGCTATTGTCATGGGGCCCGTCAGTTCGACGAGCACGCCTCCGGTATTGAGGCTGCTAAAGGAAAAGTCTGTCCCCATCGCGTTTGCTGGCATCGGTCCACAGGCTGGACAGACCGACTATACGTCGGCGGTCACCGCCAATAATTATGAAACCGGCAAGGCACAGGGCTCGTATGTCTGCAAGCTGGCGAAGGAGCGCGGCGGTAACAAAATTGCGATGCTGTCGCTTCCGCAAGACCGCGAGAACGCGCAAAAATATATGAAGGGCGCAAAGGAATCGTTTGCTGCGGACGGTTGCGACCTGGTTCAGGTCCTTGAGACCCACGGTCTGACCGTCAACGAGGCTGTTTCGCAGGCGAACGACATTCTGACCGCCCACCCCGACGTTAAGGCCATCTACGGGATGTACGATGAAGCGGCGACGGGCGCGGCCAAAGCGCTTCAAACGCGGGGACTCACAGGTAAGGTTGCCGTTGTGACGGCGGATGGAAGCCCGACCACCATCAAGCTGTTGCGTGATGGTGCCGTCCAGGGAATTTTCCTGCAGGAAGCCGTTGGCCAGGGTGTCGACGCCACCACTCAGGTGAACAACGCCTTGAACAAGAAGCCAACGACTCAGGAGCTGGCGCTTAAAGAGCCGCTCGTTACCAAGGAAACGATTGACCAGCCCGCCACCCAGGCTACTGTGAAGCGCGTGTATCCGCCGTCGGCCGGCAGCTACTAAGCGCATTTGCTCGTGCGACGGCCGCCTGTGGACGAACGGGCGGCCACGTGCCTTGATTCAAACGTATTCGGAGACATTGTGGACAACCTTCCCATCATTGACCCGCATCATCATCTTTACGACCTGAAGAACGGCGACTATCCGTGGCTTCAGGGGCCCATGCTTGAGCGCGTTTTCGGTGATTACTCGGCGATTCGTGAGGACTATCTGATTGGAAACTTTCTGGCCGACATCAAGAACCAGAATGTCGTCAAGACGGTCCACCTGCAGGTTGAATATGACCATAATGACCCGGTGGCGGAAACGCGGTGGCTCCAGGGCGTGGCAGACAAGCACGGTTATCCGCACGGAATCGTCGCCTTTGCAGACTTGTCGTCACCGAAGGTCCAGGAGGTAATGGAGGCACATCTCGAATATCCGAACGTGCGCGGAATCCGACAGTGTCTTAACTTCCATCGTGACCCAGTCAAGACGTTCATTGACAGTCCGCACCTCATGAGCGACCCGCAATGGCGAGCGGGCTACTCCCTCTTGCGACGCTACAACCTGTCCTTCGATTTGCAACTGTACTGCACGCAGATGGAAGAAGCGACGGCGCTGGCCCAGGCTTATCCCGATACTCCTGTCATTCTCAACCATACTGGCATGCCGGTGGACCGTATGCCCGCCGAAGTCGAAGGCTGGAGAAAAGGGATGAGGATGCTGGCATCCGCGCCAAACGTTTCGTGCAAGATTTCGGGGCTCGGGATGGCGGACTGGAAGTGGACAGTCGACAGCATTCGGCCGTTTGTTCTCGATGCAATCGATGCATTCGGCGTCGAGCGATGCATGTTCGCGAGTAACTTTCCTGTCGACAAGTTGTTCAGCAGTTACGATGCGGTCTTTGATGCCTTCAAGGCAATTACGAAGGACTTCTCTGAATCCGAGCGTCGTGCACTGTTCCACGACAATGCAGAGCGCGTCTATCGACTCTGATGGGCTACCGAGCATCTTTGGGGCGCGGTTTGCTGGCTCGCTGTCCTGGCACAGCCATCCGAGTCATCATGACGGGTTTATGGTCGGCACCGCAGCAATAGTTTCGTGCCATGCTTCGCGCCCCAGTATATGCAAGACCAAAATAGGTGCGTGACGCGAAGAGCGCATGCAGTTCACGCGGTCGACGAGCTTGTGGACACCTAGACTCGTGGCAGCAGACTTTAACCGCAAGCTGTGCAACTGCAGGCGTGAGCCCGGCCGTTTTGTCCAAATAGTGTAAGTTTGTGTAATTGACGGCGGCAAGCCATTTAAATGAAGCTCGTGTCCTGAGCAAGGTGCGAAACGCTCTCCGACCGAGCGTTCATCGTGTCGAAGACGCGCACCCCGGGCGGGATATGCTTGCGCGGGCACCAAACCGAGGAACACAAACGGCCCAGCGAACCAGCGCAGCGGCGAAGACTGCGTTCATACGGGGGAAACCAGGACGCAAATGTTTCTCAACGTCGTCGAGTGCAAGTTTTAGAATTAAATCCCTAATAGTTGTTCACGCAACTACATCGGTTGCACGCGTGACGTAATACACTCTGACTATTGTTCAAGACACTTTCGCAATCAGTTTTGGAAGAGTTCGGATTGAGCAGAACGGACTTCCGTGGCCTTCTCCTCGCGGTCCGCTTGCGGGGGTGCCTGCACTGGCGGCACAAACAGGTATTTTCCGCAGACGGTCCACAGAACTAGAGCCGTCCAGCATGGTGCCCCGTAAAGTTTCGCCGTTCCTGGCCGATAAATGGATTCGTGAGGCAGCAAGGCGTCTTGCTTAACGTGCCTTCCGAACATGCACATGGGCGCCGCGCATCCATCCGGGATGCAAGCGAAGACCAAGAATACAGAGAGATAAAGATGGGGAATTCGGCTGCTCGCCGCTCGCCCGATTTGCGAGCAGATTCGCGGTCGTCAAGTCTTGCCAGCCACCCTGCGGACGTCTGGCACCTATTGCTAGCGTTCATGGTAACAACGCTCACCTGTCTCGCCAGCGGAGCGCTCAAAACCATGGCGGGAGAAATCGCGCCAATATGGCTAACCAACGCGGTGCTGCTGTCACAACTGATGGTTGCACCGCCTCGGCGACGGTATTCGGTTTTCGCCGGTGGTGTGCTTGGCAATCTGGCTGCCAATCTTTTCGTGGGCGAGAGTTTCGGCGTATCTGCGTCCTATTCGTCTGCCGACATCGTTGAGGTACTTATCGCCCTTGCCTTTGCACCACGCATCTCGACCGTTTCCGAGATGGTTCGGGCGAGGCCGCTGACGAGATTTGTGGCGGGCGGCGTACTGCTTGCGCCTGCGGTGTCGGGCGTCCTTGCGATGACGCTACTGCATGGACGACTAAGTGGGCGGCTGCTGCCTGACCTCGCCAACTGGTTTATTTCGGATGCCCTGAGTCTCGCCATCTTCACGCCTGCCGCGCTTGTTTTCTGGACTGGTGACGTGGCTCATTTGCTGCGCGCCGACCAGCGCCGCAAGACTGCGTTCCTGTTACTGGTGGTTTGCATTGCCACGGTAGGCGTGTTCGGCCAAAGCCGTTTTCCGCTCCTGTATTGGGCGCTCCCGCCCATTGTCCTGCTCGCATTTCAGGCAGACCTCGCAGGTGTCATGGTTGGCCTGCTTCTGTGCCTCGCAATCGCCGTCTCTTTCACCCTGCGCGGAACGGGCCCGCTATGGGTCTTCCCCTATGAAACGATGCAAGGTCGTATCTTCGGCCTGCAGCTTTTCCTCGTCGCCGCATTGGGCATCGCTTTGCCCATCACCGCCACCCAGGCCCAGCGCAACCGGCTCTTCATGATGCTGCGTGACGGCGAACGTCGATATCGGGTGCTCGCCGAAAACGCGACTGATATCGTCATGAGTCTCGGGTTGGACGGCAGGCTGACCTACGTGTCCCCGCGTATCACCTCATTGTTGGGGCACTCGCCCGAGCACCTCACCGGTACACACCTGACCGACCTGGCGTTAGCCGATGACCGCGATGCGCTCGCAGCGGCCATAGCGAAAGTAGCCTCGGGTGAGGTCGAAGCTTCTGAAACCAGTCGCCTCCGACACATGAACGGTAGCGTTCTATGGATGGAGGCCCACCTGCGCTGCGTAATCGAACCGTTCTCGGGAAAGCCCGATTCTCTGACCGCTACGGTCAGAGACATCACTGAACGAACGCTATTGGAGAAACGTGCCGCTGAAGAAAGAGCCGAGTTACGCGGCCTCGCCTTCCGGGATGGACTGACTGGACTGTTCAATCGGCGCCATTTCGACCGCGAGCTGGCGCATCACTGGCAACAGGAGTCGCGTGCCGACAAGCGGGGATATCTGGCCGTCATCATGACGGACGTTGACGCGTACAAGAGCTATAACGACTTCTACGGCCATCAACGCGGCGATGAATGCCTGCGCATCGTTGCCGGAACAATTGCATCGTCGGCCGCGCGCTTTACTGACACCGTAGCGCGATATGGCGGCGAAGAATTTGCGTTGATATTGCGCGACACCGACCGGGATGGCGCACTAGTCGTAGCCGAGCGAATCCGACAGGCGGTAGAAAGCCTCCGTCTTCCGCACCGGGGGAGCAATTCCGGGATTGTTACCATCAGCCTCGGTGTCGCCGTCCTCCACACGAGCGATGGTCACGACCCGACGCTCCTGGTGGCTGCAGCGGACCGGCGCTCTATGCCGCCAAACGACAAGGTCGCAATTGCACATGCGTGGCAGATGGAGTTGACGAGGCGTCGGTAGACATCTAGCTTGCTCGAATACGCAGACAATCGTTTGCACGCGTGTTTGAAGTCCTGCGAACGCGCGACGACGTGGATTGGAGGCGGATGGTATGCCGAGCTGCGCAGCGTGACAGCCGGTGCTGAAGGTTCTCATACAATCGGCGTTGGGTTACCACGTCGGGCGAGGCCGTTTGCACATGGAGCAGGAAGAGTACAAAGGTTACGTGCTATGGGGGCACGCCATCGCGCAACAGAACTCCTTGCCCCGGTGCGTTATGCCGCAAGCGGCCCGATTACTCGGGAGCAAAGACCGGTCGAGGCTTCCGTCATACTTGGCATCTTCGGCACGCCAGACGACGCGCAGGTGGCGGGACTGGCTTAGGCTCGCGCGTGGGTGGACTCGCACGGGTAGCGTGTGCCCGTGCAGACAAGCGCTTGCGGCGCTCAAAAGAACGTTTCGCGGCGTATAGCGGCGACGCTCGCGCCTAGGCGCAACAGGCTCGTGGACTGCTGCGCCGGGTCAGGCGCCAGCTTGATGACGGTACCCTTGCGCAGCACGACCCCGTCGGGCTCTGCACGAGGGGCGGTCGTCACGCGCATGACTTCGCCCTGCGCGCTGAGCTGCACGAGCCCGGCACCGCGAAGCGCAGGCAGTGGACGCGGTGCGTCCGGTGGCGGCTGGCCGACATCCTGCGCAGATAGCCAGGCTGCGACGGTTATCGATTCGCTGAGACGCGGAAGTTGAAAAAGCCCGGCGCCGCGCGTAACCGGGACCTTAGCCCATCGCGGGCGCGTCGGCGTCAGGTCGCGGTGCCGTGCGCGTCCAGTAGCCGGCCGATGACATGAAGCAGGCGCCCTATCGGCGTGTGCTTCATCAGGAGGACGTCCCATAGGTTGCCTGTCGGACAGGGCGGTAGCGCAGCCGACAGCATCACAACGGGAATGGTTGCCGTCGCAGGGTCGGCCTTCAGCCACCGGCAGAAGGCAACGCCATCGACCGCCGGTATCATCCAGTCGGTGACGATGACGTCCGGGCGTCCGGCTGCCGTGACAGGCATAGCCGCGAGGCCGTTCAGCGCCGTGAGCACACGATAGCCCTCCGCCTCGAGGAGTATCCGAAGCGGACGAAGGATGTTCGGGTCGGGCATCGCGCCGATACGTCTGTCGACCATCGCGACCGAGAAATCCACGCCGGCGACGTCCGCACCACGGCGCCTGGCTGCGGCAGCGAGGTAGCCAGGCCCGCATGCGACGTCGAGAAAGCGCGTGCCACGCCCCACGCCAAGCGTCTCGAGCATCGCGCGGTTCGACTGGGCAGTCAAATCGCCGAAATACGTGTGATAGGCCTGCGCGACACGTTCCCAACCTTCGTGCTCGAATGCGCCGAAGTCGGCTGGTCCCATTTTTGTCTCCACTCTTTCAACACCTTAGCGCGTTGGGGCGCAGGGCTTCATGTTCCTCGCAAGGAGGATGGCAGCGCTTGAGCTGACGGGCTGACGGCCTGACGACCAGCGAAAATCACGCCGTGTTTGCAAAGAATTGACGACCAAGATGGGAAAATGGCGCCAAATGGGCTAGTTCCGTATACATTTTGCAATCAAATGCTTGCTGACAGGGGAGTCGTTCGTATACGTAATTGGGCCCTTTTCGTATACGCAACTAATGTAAGTTGGCAGCTCGATTCGATTCACCTTGACTCGACGCTAAGGCTTCCTAGAGTGGTTAGGAAACCACTCGGGGATAGACCCAGGGAATGCGACGATGACAGATCTTGTGGACCGCGCACGCGGCGCTTTGCATGCCCAACCGTTCAGCGTGCTGCTCGGAACGGAACTGACACACGTGGGAGCGGACGAGCTGACCCTGCGCCTGCCGGTACGCGACGACCTCAAGCAGCAGCACGGCTACGTGCATGGCGGCGTGATCAGCTATCTCGCCGACAACGCGCTGACCTTTGCCGGCGCGCTGGCCCTTGGGCCGCGGGTGGTGACGGGGGAATACAAGATCAACTATCTGCGCCCGGCGCTCAAGGGCACGCTGATGGCGCGCGCCCGTGTAGTGCACGCGGGGCGCCACCAGGCCACCTGCCAGTGCAGCGTGTACGTGATGGAAAACGGCGACGAAAAGCTCGTGGCGCTGGCGCAGGGGACGGTGAACCGGCTCGCGGAAGGCAGCGGGCCGGAAGACAAAAGTCCGACGAACTGAAAAGTCTGCGCCGCAAAACAAAGCGCGCGAGGTGAAGCGGGTTTGTCCCGCCTCCCCTCGCGCGCTTTTTCGTGCGTCAGGCGCGCTTACTCTGCCGCGCGCGTTTTCTGCTGCTGCTCGCCCAGGCCCTCGATGCCAAGGCGCACCGTCTGCCCCGCCTTCAGGAACACGGGATTCGGCTTCACGCCCATGCCCACGCCCGGCGGCGTGCCGGTGGAGATCACGTCGCCCGGCTGCAGGCTCATGCACTCCGAGAGATAGGAAACCAGCTTCGCGACCGTGAAGATCATCGTGCGCGTGCTGCCGTTCTGGTAGCGATGGCCGTCGACTTCGAGCCACATGGAGAGGTTCTGCGGATCGGCCACTTCGTCGCGCGTGACGAGCCACGGGCCGGTCGGGCCGAAGGTGTCGAAGCCCTTGCCCTTGTCCCACTGGCCGCCGCGCTCGATCTGCCATTCGCGCTCGGACACGTCGTTGATCACGCAGTAGCCCGCCACGTAGTTGAGCGCATCGGCCTCGCTCACGTTCTTTGCGTGCTTTCCGATCACCACGCCCAGTTCCACTTCCCAGTCGGTCTTCTTCGAGCCGCGCGGGATCTCGATGTCGTCGTTCGGGCCGACGATGGCGCTCGTCCACTTGTTGAAGACAACCGGCTCGCTCGGCACCGGCATGCCCGACTCGGCGGCGTGATCGGCATAGTTCAGACCGATGCAGACCATCTTGCCGATGTGGCCCACGCAGGGCCCGATACGCGGATTGCCTTCGACGAGCGGCAGCGTTTCCGGGTCGATCGTGCGCAGTTGCGCGAGGCCGGCGTCCGAGAGCACGTCGCCCGCAATGTCGGCCACGTTGCCCGAGAGCGCGCGAATGCGGCCTTCGGCGTCGAGCAGGCCCGGTTTCTCGTGGCCCTTCGGGCCGTAGCGAAGCAGTTTCATCGTCTGTGTTCCTCGTGTGTCTGTGCGTTGCAGTCGGTCAGAATCGCCTGGGGCGATGGTTCGGGCTAACTAGTTCGACCATCCGCCGTCGATCACATGCGCCTGGCCGGTCGTGAATCCGGATTCGTCGGAAGCGAGGTAGAGCGCGAGCGCCGCGATTTCCTCGGGCTTGCCCACGCGCCCCATCGGCTGGCGCGCGACGAACGCGGCGCGCGCCGCGTCCACGCTCGTGCCCTGCGCCGCCGCCTGCGCGGCGATGCGCTCCTCCAGCGACGGCGACGACACCGTGCCCGGGCAAATCGCATTGCAGCGGACGCCGCGCGTCACGAAGTCCGCGGCCACAGCCTTCGTCAACCCTATCACAGCGGCTTTCGAGGCGCCGTACACGAAG
>NZ_JBFRCN010000015.1:0-142573 GCF_040965835.1 Paraburkholderia sp. BR10872 | reverse complement strand
TGAACGCCGCTGAGTGCGTGCGTCGGGTTCGTTTCGTCATTTCCTCGGTTCCTTTGCCTGCATTATCGCTGGCTCAGGCCCCGGCCGTTCCACTTATCCCGCTGTCTGATTTTGCGCGGCCACCTCTCACGAATCATCGATCCTGTGAGCGAAGCTCCTCTTCTTTCCACAGGATGAATCGTTCACGCTACAAAAGATGACGTAAGGTGCGCAAGCAAACCTGGCGTCGCTTGCGGATTGATTTATACTGGGTTCACACCTGTCGCCAGTCGCGACACCTGCCGTGTGCCGTTCCCAGCAAAACGATTAAAAGTGCTCCACCCTCTTCGCGCCTGCAGCATGGGCAGCGTTGGGTCGCGTGGTATCCTGGCGGCACGCGATTTGCAATTACCTGCTCAACAACAGATTGTTGCGCGGAGAGTACACCGAATGGATGAAAGAAAGCGCGAAAGCATCGTTGCCTATCTACGGCGGCGGATGGCTGAATTTGGAATCAAACCGGAAGACATCGCCACGTCAATTGCGGCAGATCAGGAGCGGTTGCGGGCAGTGCGTTTCCGCGACGCCTCTGGCAATTCATGGGACGGCAAAGGCGCTCCGCCACAATGGGTGGTCCAGGCGACCAGCGCCGGACAGTCTCTTGAGCATTTTGCAATTGATTCGGCATCGACCCAGGAACCTGGCAAACGCGCCGGTGCCGACTGGCGCAACGACCCGTTTGCCGGCACCAGACTGGCGAAAATCAAAACAGAGGGCGTTGGCGCCTGAGAGCTGGACCGGAACCAGCTAGAATCCAGCGTCAGGAATCACCCTCGTTGCCCCATCGGTTCGGACGTTTACGCGATTTCATTCCTGGCAGATGAGGGGCGCAAATACTGTTACAGGGTGAAAGGCTGCGCCCCATTTCTGGACGCAAGAAGTTGGAATTCCGGAGTCCGACCAAGTTAAGGGCAACGATTGAATCATGAAAACATCAGGAAAGCCTTGCGCATCATGTCCCTGGCGTCGCGCTGCGGGTGCAGGAGATATTCCAAACTTCGATCTCGCTCTGGCAGAGAAGCTGGCCGATACGTGCCCTGATGACCGCGGCATGGGGCCCGATTTTGGAGCCAGCATGTTTGCGTGCCATCAATCCAGGGAAGGAGAGGAATTCGCGTGCGCGGGATGGTTGGCGAAAGTCGGACACCACCATCCCGCAGTGCGCCTGGCAGTGGTCTCTGGTCGACTTGATTCAGCGGCACTGGAGCCTGGCGTAGACTGGCCAGAACTGCATGACAGCTATCGGGAAGTGCTGGACAAGCTGCGTGCAACGTCGAATTCTGGAGACGAGGCCAAAGGAGATGAGTCTGCAGTGAAAATCGGGTGATCCAACCGCCTGCCCCGGTGATGAACATCATCTTGCCCGCTACGCGAATGGGCTCCAGTAAGTCGGCCACGCTTACGTATCACCCAGGATAGCCCGAATTCTCTGATCGTATGGCACTTTCAGCACTTCCGCGACAATCGCCGAGCCTGCTCCGGGCTGGGCGGGATTAAACAGATAGTTGTACGAATGAGGGAGGATGGCGCTTGGCATCTTAAGGAGCAGTTCCTGCCCGGCTGCCAGCCATTCGCTACCGGCGGCCTGCGTCCAGTCCGCGTTCTCACGCCAGTCATCCGGGATACCGTTTGCCGTGAGTTCCGCGATCGCGGCGCCCTCCGCAATTTCCACGCGAAGCAGTTGATAGTTATCAGGCAACGCCTGCGGAGACCCGAATTCGTGGTGCACCATGGTCTCAAGCAGCGCAAGCGCGGGATTTTCCGCCAGATAGACGACGGGTTGCCCCTGGTAATGCCACCGGCCAGACGCCCTCAACCCGCCTATGCCGCGAAGGTCCGCGTAATTACTGATCCTCCAGAATTCCATCAGGCGAAGTATCCCTCGTCGATCTGAACCAGTGCATCCTCGACAAGCCGTGCACCGTGTTCAGTTGCGGCCATCTCAAGCGGCGTTTTCCCGGCGAATCGATCTTTGCTGCCGCGAAGCCAGTTCATGGCTTTTTCCGGATTTCCAAAGACCGTCTCCGCCTGTGCAACGATCCTTGCAAGGCGGATGGCCTTGTCCGACTCGTCACTCGAGAGCCGCTCACCATTCTGGCGACGATGTGAGAGCGTTCGACGCGGAATGATGAAGAGCAGCTCTTCAGCCTTGAGGCCGTGCTCGCCCAGGCGGTCGAGCACCTCTACGCCGACGCGCTCGGTCGCGAGCGCAGCAAGGTCATTCCCGGACCGGATGTGCGCCTGGAGCAGGTTTCCCAGCAGCGAAAACTCGGTATGTCGCGGGTTGCCCCGTCCAGTGGGACGATATTCAACGGTAGCCATGGACCCTCCAAGCAAAATGCCCAATCAATACGGGCATTTTGCCACAGATTGAGCTTGCCTGTTGTGCAGTCTGCGCGGCACCGATCGCGGGCGACCGCTGACTTACGGCAAATCCGCTCTCCGCAGCCCGGCACAGCCGACCGGCGCCTCCGACGTGACTTTCCAGGATAGAGCAGCTACGAGAGCTGTATATTTATACAGTATTTTATGGAGGCACCATGGCGCTGTCACTACTGGACGTCGAGGCCAATCCATCCCGATCTGTTCCGGTCGAGCGCCCCGCCTGCCTGATCGGCATTCAAGCGTGCCGTCTACTGCCTGGCCACGACCCCATTGCCAGGACGCCGCTCGCGAGATATTCAGGATACCTTTCGATATGAGGCGTAGCGCACATGGATGCGTTGTACGACAATCTTCCCACCATGAAATGGGACGAACAGCACGCCGACCTGGACGATGGATATGAGGGAGCGCGACGAACTCCGTTTCAACCACAAGCCACTCCACAGCTTTCTTATGCTGCCTTGAGCGGGTGCTCTTTCAGGTAGGTTTTTAGCGCGTCATTCATGCGCGTCTGCCAGCCTGCGCCGGTCGCACGAAACGCCTCCAGAACCTCTGCGTCATAGCGCATCGTGACCTGCTCTTTCGGATTCTCCTTCGGCGGGCGGCCCATGCGCTTTTGCATGACTTCAGCGAATGGACGCGCGCTGGCGAAATCCGCAGCCGTCCATTCCGGGTTGTCCGGATCGGACTCGATTCCGCGCTGGATTGCCGCTTCCTCTGCGGCGGTGTTGCGTGTCAGCTTAGCTTTGCTCATAAGCGTCAATCTCCGTGTTACTCGCCTTGCGCAGGCTGATGATGCGCATGGTTTCGTCGCGGGGCGTGAAAACCACGCTATACAGCCTGCCCCCTAACAGGGCGATGCCCCTGTACCGATCCTCTCCGTACTCGTGCCGAATGTCCTGGACCACCAGCATCCCATCCCAGTCGAGCCGCGCAGCCTCGGCGAGTGATACGCCGTGCTTTTCCTGGTTCGACGCGTCCTTCGCAAGGTCAAATGTGATTCGCATGCAACTTATTGTAGTGTCGAAAAATAGGAGCATGCAAGGACTTTCTGGAGTTACAGAAAGTGCGTCCTGGCGCAAGATCGCAGTTCAGCATGATTTGAATACAAAGCAGTCACGCACCGACTGACCGCGTGACTTTTGCGAGCAGACCCGACACGATTACTGTATATATATACAGGCATTCTTTGGGGGCACCATGGCGCTGCCGCTACTGAACGTCGAGACGATACACCCGGATCTGTGTGGCGAGCCTCGCAACTGGCTTCGGCGCACGGCCGCACGGCGACGAGCGGACACGAGGCGCTCGACGCGGAGTTGCCGGTCCGATCGAGCATCAGAGGGTTGGCTTACCGTCCTCGGAGGGCTTCGGCCAATCCTGTGCCGGTCGATCGGATTGCGCCTGTGGCAGTGGATCGGCGGGCGGACAGGCGCCAGACGTGCCGAGCGTGTCCTGCACCTGCTGGTCGACGCGAGCGTGGCGATACTGATCCATCGCCCGGTTCAGTTGCTCGTCGCTGAACTGCACGCGCAGCCCTGCGTCCACGGCCACCCTCGCGGCCGCCATCTGGTGCGCGTCGTCGCCAGTCAGTTCGAGCGTGCGGCCGAACTTGCCCTGCGCGAGCCGCAGCCCGGCTTCGATGGCGGACCGCTCCGCCTGCAGCACCTGAACGCTTGTGCCACGATCACGAACAATGTCGCGGCCGTCATGCCGGTAGGTAACGTCGCCACGTTCGTTGACCGACCAGGATAGGCCCGGCGAGCGGAAAATGATCGCATTGTATTCGTCCTGCGCGTGCTGCCGTGGCGTGTTCGGCCGGATCACGTTGAACGCCTCGCCGCCGATCTCGGCATCGACCTTGACCGCGCCCGATACACGCTCCGGGCCCGCAGTGCGTCGCAACTCCTCGAGCGCGCGCTCATCGCCCTCTTCCGCCCGCGTGCGCAGCCAGCCGGAAAAGCTCGGGCCGCCTGCGGCTCCGAATTTTTCCTTGAGTGCCGCCCGCTCGCGTGAGATCGACTCCCGCAGCGCGTCGTCGCGGCCCAGCTGCCCGGCGCGTGCGAGTGACGTCGCCGCTCGTCGACCAGCCGGTGTGAGCCGCACATCCTGCCGGATTTCCGCGCGCCTGGTGTCGAACGCTGCGCGGATCTCAGCGCGGCGCCACTGTTCATTTGCGCGCTGTGTGAGCCACGCGTCGCTACGGGCCACGACATGCGCTTCGCGCGCGACCGAGTATTCGCGCCAAAGTGCCGCGCGTGGCAGCTCGCGCGGAGCCGGAACCGGCTCACCGGCCTGCTGTCGCTCATACACTGCGCGTAGCAATGGTGCGGCTTCACGCCACGACAGATTCAGTTCTTTAGTCAGGAAGTCCGACACGTTGAGGTTGCGCGAGCCCGCGCGGATACGATCGGCGCCGTCGCGGCCCGTCGTGACCGCATATTTCGCGGGCCGCACGCCATGGGTGTGCGACAGTTCGGCAAGCAGGCGACTGGCATCGAGACCCTGGCGAATCTCACGAAACTCAGTGTGCTGACTACCTGATTCATCGCGCTGCCGAAGCTCGCGCGCGAGTTGCGAGACCACGTTGTCCGAGACGCGGCCCGTGTGTCGCGGTGTGGCATACGTGGCGTCGTCGGCGCGAGAGCGGCGCGACCGGTACGCTGGAGCATCAACCGCGAATGCGTCCGGCGTCCGCAGGATTCGCCGGCTTGCCTCGAACTCGAATGACGCGTCGATCGAGTCGAACCGGTCTGGAAACGCGTCTCGCCGGTTGCCGGAAAACCAGCCTGGCGGCGACGTGCCGGATGGTGTCCATGCCGGATGCGACCGCATCATTGGCAGGCTGTCGAACGGATCGCCGAACGCATAGTGCCTCTCAAGCGCACGGTGGTACGCGTCCAGCCCGTCGACTGGGGGGGCTGCGTGCCCTACTCGTTGCGCTGCAGGCTCTCCATCGCGATCTGCAGCCCGTCGCAGGCCGTGCGCGGATACGGCGCCGTCTGGCTCCAGCTGGTGAAACGCATGATGCGGCAATAGCACTGCAGATCGATGTCTGATGCCGTCCACAGGGCGGCCGGGCACGTTTCGCACAGAGTTGAAGGGTTCGGGCGCCGGGTACGCCCCACCTGGGATAAGGTCAAACTCGGCATCGAGCCCGCCGTATCCATCGTCGAAGGGTTCGGACGTGTCGTGTTCTGATTCGCGCGCGCCTGGCCCGTCGACGACGTCGGGCGGCTGGGCGCCGAATTCAAATGCGCGTCCGCTTCGTTGAAGGTGTCCTGCGAAGCCGGGTAGGGAGTCGTCTGCTCGTTCATGATGTACCTTCAGATGTTGTGCGTAGAAGCCGCGTTCGAGATCTGCAAGCATCAGTTCGCGGTCGTGGGGCGAGGATTCCTGGTAACGCTGGTACTGACGGCTACCGCTGTTGAGATACTTCACTTCGCGCGCGCGGGTGGTGTACCACTCATCGAGCACTGTCGCTATATGCGCTGGTGTGCGTCTGGGCGCAACGCCAGCCTCATAACAGTCGGCCGCATCTGCCGACAGCGCCTGCAGCTTTTCGGCGGTCGGCAGTGCGATGAATTCAGGCGTGAATACGTATTCCTTGAGGTTCACGCCCTTGTCGGCGCCAGCCGGCTTCACATTCAGGTAGGCGCTGTCGAGACCGGTATTGCGCATGCGCACGGCACCGTGCTCGTGCAGCAGCGCCATGAAATCCGCATGGGTCTCGATCTGGCGATCCAGCACCGCGTCGAGAATCTGTTCCTTCAGCTCGCGACTGTTGGAACGGAACAGGTCGCCACGGTAGCGGCTGATCATTTCCGATGCGTCGGTCAGCAGCGTGCGCCGGTTGTCTTTCGGACTCGCAAGGCCATACCGCGCGTTGACATGCTCCTGGAACGCGTCGATGAAGCTCAGGTTGGAGCGCACGTAGCCGAGCGGTTCCAGGTGCCTTTCAGCCAGCAGGTTCCAGCGCGGAATGACGATATGGATGTGTGGCTTGCGCTCAACCAGTTCGCCAGTCCGCTGGTCCACATAGCTCTTGATCCGGGGCAGGTGTGCCTCGGCATAGAAGCTGTATTCGTCCGGGCGGTAGGCGTGCAGCGCGAACGCCTCGAACTCCCGCACGATCTGAAACATCGTTTCCCGAGTGACGTGATCCTCCTTGAAGGAGAGCGTGATGGACAGGTAACGTTCGACACCGGGTGCGGCACTGATCGACTGGATCACTGCGTCGGTCAGGTCGAGATCACCGGCGAGCACCACACGTTCGTCAAGGTCATCGCGATCCAGGTCGCGGCCAACCTTGCGGCCTTCCTCGAGGTACTGCTTCACGCCGTCGTGACGGCCGTCCACTCTAATCAACACGATGGAGATGGGCCTTCAGCAGTTGCGTGATCAACTCCAGCTCGTCGACCAGGGCGACAAACGTGGATTCGGATAGCTGGCCAGCCACGCGCGCCGTATTCGCCACGTGGACCAGCTGGTTCAGGTTGTTGCCGGTCTTGTTGATCACGTACATGATCCGTTGTTGCTCAATGGTCGCGGGTGGGCGCGCGACGATCTGCGTGCGGTTCGTCAGGATGCATTCGCGCAAAAAAACAGACGGACTCATGCCGGAGCGTGCGACCTTTTCATTGAAGACCTGCCACTGGTCGTCGGTGAGCCGCGTGCTGACAGGCCTGCCAAGGGCCTTCTGCGCTTTTTTGCGACCACGGCGCCTGGCTTCCGCCACAACATTGAGATCGTCTGCGCTCATCGCATGTTTTCCGTTACCAGAGAGACATCGGGCGGCGAACTGCCGCCACCGGCGTGCAAGAGTCAGGGGCCGTACTGGGTTCGCCCGTATTGCGAATTGACTGGCCCCTTCACGTCACTCCCGGCCGACTGGCACTGGTTCAGGAAATCGCCTCGCGCGTTGGCCGTGCCGCCCTCATCGAAGTGACCGTGGTGAAAGCGGACGATGGAAAAGTAGCCCGCCTCGTATTCGGCGCATGTCTTGCCGCCATTGCCACCCATGATCAAACCGGCAAGACAGAGCACCGCGCCACACGCATCCTGGTTATCATCGGCGTGCGACGACGGCGTGGCGAGCGCACAGACCAGTGCCGCGCTGCACAGCGCGGCCGCAATCGACCGTCGTTTCATTGCGTTCATGATCTAAGGTTCCCCTCCATGAGATGCGGTGGTTTTCGGCTAGGTGAGCGTGTGTGCCAGACGGGCAACGACCCAGATGAGCGCGGCGCCCGCGCAGAACGCAATGCCCATGAAGGCGACGAGCGATCCGGTTGCTGCAACTGCCGGATTCGTGGGCACGACGCGACCACGCGATTCAACGGCAGCCCGCAGCCGCGCCAGTTCGTCCACGACATCCGCTGTTGCCGCACGTCGCGCCTGGTCAGCCGCCTTCGCGGCTACCTCGCCGATGAACGCCTGGCGCGATTGCGTGAGCAGCTTCGTCAGTTGCGTGTTCTCCTCGCGCAGCGCCTGCACCGTCGCGGTCAGTTTCTGGTCAGTGGACTCCATCAGCGCGACAACATGGTGTTGCGCATCCACGACCTTCATCTGCTCGATCAGGATCTCCGCGAGCACGGCCAGCTCGTTCGACGCCGGCATCGTGGCGATCACCCGGCCCAGGCGCTCAGACGCTCGCCCGGCGTGATCCGGCTGCGGCGTCGGCTCGTTCATGCATCGACCCCTTCCATCAGTGCGGTAAACGCCTGGTCCATCAACGGCTTGATCGACAGCGCCTTGCGCTTGAGGCCAACCAGCCTCACGAGACGGTCCTTCTCAGAGGCGCTCGCAGCGTCGATCAGTTGCGCCTTGTAGTCCACCCCGTCTGTCGCAATATCGTGGATCGTACGACCGGCGGCCGCCGCAAGCGCAAACACGTCGTTCTTTGGGATCAGCGCATCCTGATTCAGTTCGAAAGTCCGCTCCCTCTCATGCAGTTCGAACAGTTGCCCGAAGTGCCGGCGCAGCGTTACCTCGCGGTCCTCGCTCCTGACCAGATCGACCTTGTTGAGCAGCACACGGATGCGCCCAGGCTCGACGCCGAGATCCGCGAGCATGTTGATCGTCTTCATGGAGTCCTTCATCTGCTTGCTCTCCGGTTCGACCGGCACAACGAAGCACGCGTAATCCTCCTGTGCCCCTTTGGCACCATTGAGGCGGTTGAGATACTCCTCGACGTTCGATGCACCGATATCGACCAGCAGATCACGGCCGCGCATCAGCTCGTCATGCAGTTCGTCAAAGCGCGCGGCAATCATCACCTCGACCTTCGGGCCGGCCGAGTCATCCGTATTGATTGACTCAATCTGGCGTACCGACATGGACGGCAGCCTTGGCGCGAGCAGTTCGCGGGTCACGGTAGTCTTGCCGACGTTGCCTGAGCAGTTCACGATAGCCATACTCATTTTCCAATCCTTATCAATATTTGGAGTGCCGCCACTTACATCATCTTCGGTGCCATGCCGCCTGTCTGCGCTTGCGCAGGCAGCGGGATGTTCGACGGGCCCTGGGCAGGCGCGGCCTTCGGTGCCGTCCACGCCGCATGCAGCTCGGCCGCGCGCCTGTCGATCTCGGCCGGGCCGGCGTCACGACCCAGTTCGCCGCGTGCAATCCGGGCCTCGATCTCCGTGCCCGCCTGCATGCGAGCATCGAACCGGCGAATCACCTCGGCACGCATGCGCGCGGGTGCCCGCTCAAGTGACTTTTCGAGGACTTCGCGCAACTGCGCGACGGTTTTGAGTGCTTCAGGCGTGGGCGCTGCCGCCATGTCCGCAGCAGGCGAGAAACGCGCTGCGCTGGCCGCCGCTTCCGGTTTTGGGTTTGACGGCGCGGCCGCTGGATTCTCCTTCGCCGGGTTCGTCTTCTGCGCGACATCCGGCGTCGGCGACGTTCCGGCCTTGATCGTCAGCGCCGCACGTTCACGCTTCACGGCCTCGAGCAATGCCTCGTCGCTCTCGGCGGGCCTGAAGCCCTTTACATCCACACCCGCGAGGGACGCTTCGATCCACGCGTTGCGGCGGAACGTTTCGCTGCCGCGCACCACGATCGAATCCCAGTTCTTGGCCTTCGCTACTGCCATCATGTCGGCAATCGTTGAGCGATCGTTCTGCCGGGAGTACAGGCGTGCCCCGACATCCTCGAAGTGCGGCTGCGTGGTCGCTGTCGGATCCCGCTGCGCGCCCGACGTACCCAACCCGGCCTCCATGCCATCGAGCTTCCAGAACCGGCCATCCTTCACCATGTAGCGCGCCGCGATATGGGCGGGCACGTCGTAGCCGTCTTTCGTCACGACCGGCTTGCGTGAGGCAGGATCGACGCCGATCTGGTTGTCGCTGCTGTCGGCGATACCCGCAACGCCAGCCTCGTGCGCGTCTGCCGCTGCACCGGCGTCGCCCGCGTGCAGCCCTGGCATCGGCTTGCCCTGTTCGCGAAGCAACCGCTCGGCGGCCACTCGCTCGCCCTCGCGCACCGTGCGCACGCGCTCCAGATCCTGAGTCGACACGGAGTCAAACGCCGGGCGCTCCGGATCGTTCGCCGGATTTCTTGCGTCCGTTTCATTCTGCGCGGGCGTCTGCGTGCGCCCGATCTGCGTGTCGATCATGCCCGACACCGCCGGTGTGTCCATCGACGTATCGTTCGCAGCGCGGCCGGGCTGAACAACGGGTTCGTTCGCCGCCGCCGCGTCGACAGTCGGGCGAGCGACGTCCTCGTTGCCGGGCACGGCATTTCCTGTGATGCCACGGCGGCGCATCGCGTTGATTGCCGCTGCATCGCCGACGTCGGCAAAGGTCACCAAATCGCCATCCGTCTTGACGTCCGGCTGCGCCTGCGAGGCTGGAGATTGCGCCAGTGATGCATCGACCTGCCTGTCGAGTGCTTCGCGCACGTAGGTCACGAACGGCTCGCGGGCGGCCGGCGACAGAAACGCAAGCTCTTGATCAAGTGCGGCGGCAACTTCAGGCGAGGCCTTGCCTTTCCCGAACTCCTCCCTGATACGCCCCGTCATCCCCCGAAAGTCGGCCAGGTCTTTCGCCACCATCGACCAGTCCGTTCTGTCCTCCTGCTCACTACCGGTCGCGGGCATCGTCGCCACCGGTTCGAACGCTTCGGCGATGTCCGCGAAGGTGGCAATGCCGTCGCTGCGCTCTGGCTCGCGATGGCGATGCCGGTTTTGCGGCGCGACGCTTGCCCCGTCAACCGGAAGCGCGTCGTCCACCGGGTCGGAATCCGTCACGTCGCGCGCAGGCGTGCGCTCGTCGATTTCCATCGGACTCAAGCCCGCTTCATCGCGAAGTTTGGCCAGCGCTTTGGCTGCCCGTGGCGGCAGGGTCTCCGCCGCAAAACCAGTGCGGTTGCGGATCTGCTCGCCAATCGCGCGCTCGCCATCAACAGCGTTGCCGGACTTGCGCCACGCTTCACGATGGATCGACTCCAGCCGCTGCTCAAGTGCAAGCGTATGGTTGACCTCGTTGCCACGCAGCGTGACCGCTGTCGTAATCGACTGGATCATTTCGCGAAAGCGCCGGCCGAGCGCCGCGTCGTCGAGCTTCGGCTGTGCAGCCTGCTGGCCAACGCGCGCGCCCCGTCCATACAGATGCTGCCGGTCGGCGAAATACTGGTGCCGCGCGTGGACACCGGCTTCCCGCACTCCGTCAATCATCTCGAACGCAGAGGCACCCTGCGCGCGCAACCGGTCCCGTGCCTCCAGTCCCGCCCTTTCCGCGGCGGCCTGAAGGGAGTCCCGCACGAAGGCGCGGGACTCATCGAGCGGTTGACCCATTAGCTCGCTCAGCCGCACGGCTTCCCGCTCGATGTCGGCTTCACTGCCGAACAGCGTCTGCGGCTGCCCGCGCACTGCTCCGGGTGCCTGCCCTGCCTGCGGCTCTTGCGTCGGCATCCACCGCGCAAAGGGCGCCACGTTAGTGCCGCGCGGCACGTACCATTTTTTCGATCGCCGGTCGAACCTGGCGCCCAGATCGTGCGCCGCGTCCTTCTCCCTGAACGGGACGTCCAGATACGTCCGTTTGCCTTTCGGCCTGTTCGGGTCAGCCATGTGATACCTCCTTTGCCTCGTTGTCCGCCGGCGCGACAGACGCGAGCGCCGGTTCAATCCGGTCCTGGACAGCGTCATCCCCGCCTGCCACGTTGAAATCGATGCGGATGCCCGCGAGCATTTCGCGCACGTCCTCGCGCATCGCGACGCCAAGCTCGGCCAGGTCAGCCTCGAAGCCCGCGAGCGCCATGCCGGTCGCGAGTGGCCCGGGCGCGCGTTGGTCGAGCACGAGAAGCTCGGCCGCGGTCAGCGGCTTCGCACCGGCCTGACGTGCAAGTCGGATTTCGCCAGCGGCCCTCGCGGACAGCGCCGCGTGATACGTCTCCGGGTTGTGCGTCGGGATGCCGTTCGCTCGCAGCTCACCGGCACGCCAGGCCGCCTTGATTTCGTCTTCGGTGGGCAGGCGCTTGTTGATTGCAGCGAGCATCGGACTGACCGAGCGCATGCGGTCGATGAACAGGTCATCCTCGTAATAGGTCGCCTTCTCGCACAGGATCGGACGCTGGAAACCAAGCACGATTTCCTGGTCCTGCTCCATGCGCTTCAGTTCCTGATCGAGCATCAACGCGCGGCCCTGATCCGACGTGTTCGTGCCGGTCGACGTGTTGCGGCCGTGATTACGGCTTTTCGAGGTTGCCTTCTCGGTGAACGTCCCCAGCGTCTCGGACAGTTCCTTTGCATCCTGCTGGTTGCCAGGCGCGTACGCCACCAGCACTGCGTGGTTGGTGATCAGCGTGCGCGCCCCGGCCGGCCCGTACAGATCGTTCGGCTCCAGCTGCGCCTTCGACTGCAGGATCGTGAGCAGGCGAATCCAGTAGCCCGCGATGAACGCGTTGCCCTTGTCGAGTACCTCGATGCGACCGAGCGCGGTAAATTCGTCCCCCACGCCAAGACACTGATATTTGATGGCCGGATCGTCGCCCGGCAGCACGTCGAGGTTGTCCTCGATCCACTGCGTGTAGAACAGGTTGCCGAGCAGGCTCGCGACGGCAAGCTCACGCACCGGCAGCACAACGTAGATCGACATCAGCTCGCGCCGCACGCGGTCGAGCTCGAAGTCGCATGCGCTCGTCGCCTGGTCGACGATCGGGTTGCTGAACAGGCGCAGACCGGCGTTAAACGTCGCAACAATGTTCAGCATCGTCTCGTCGGGCGAGGCCAGCACGCGCGAGAGCGCGCCCAGGCAATCGCCCGACAGCGGCACCCCCTTCTGCGGCTCGTGCTGCATCAGATCCGAAAGGTGCTCACGCACTTTCTTGTCGGGCGTGGTCGCGAGCCGCAACACCTGTCCGAACGTACAGTCACCCGTCATCTCCATCAGGTAGAGCGCGAAGCCCATGAACAGGTCACTCGCCTGCTCATAGAAGAACTTGTTGCGACCGTCGGTCGTGTGATACAGGCGCGCTGCAATCGCCTGCAGGCGACCGACCCGCACGAAGGATGCACTCTTCGCAATCCTGAAAAGCGGATTCCAGCGGTGCGTGTAGCCAGTGTGATCAAATGGCGCCCAGCGAAACACCTGCTGGCCGCAGGCCTGCCGGTACCGCGACGTCAGGTCGTAGTTCTCTCCCTTCACATCGAGTACGACCACCGAATCCGGAAAGGTGAGCAGATTCGGGATCACAATGGCTGCACCTTTGCGTGAACGCGTTCGCGCAGCAACCATCACGAACTCCGTTCCGCGGAACGTCAGGTACTTGCCCTTGTACCGCCCTACGATGATCGACGGGTCGCGGTGATCGCCCTTGCGGCCGCCCCTGTTTCGACCGCGCCCGTTAGCCTCATCGAGCAGGCCGTACCGCCGAACCTCGTAGCTGTAGGCGAAGCGGGCATCGCCATGCAGTTCGCGCTTCGGCTTCATGACCAGCGCCGCGACGATCGCCGCTACCGGCACAAGCGGCACGATGATCGATGCCGCTGTCGCCATCTGCAGCGAGCGTTTCACCGCCTTCACGTCGCCAAAGGCGCGCCAGTAGTCGTGCAGCGTCCACAGCCCGATTGCGGAGTCCGGCAACTTTTCCAGCTTCGCAAACAGCATCGCGCCGACGTACTGGCCGGCCGCAGCGAGACCGATCAGAACCACCAGTGCAAGCAGACCGGCCGCGATGACCCGGTCGGCAAGCGTCGCGGTTTTTAGCAGCACGGCGCTCGCACACACGCCCCACAACGCGCACGTCACGACGACGAGAGCAATCACGGCCCCCATTTCGACAGGATCGCTGATCGCGTCGAGATGAAGCAGACGGCCAGCGGCGAAAACGACTGCGCCGGACACAATGCCAAGCAGGCCGCCAACAAGGAGACGGGCTTTCATGCTGACGCTCCCGCTGCCGCGTGCGTCTGCCGCTCAAGGGGTTCCCGGCCGGTGTGCCTGCCACTGTCACCAATGGCGGAATCGTTCGATCGCAATCTCATGCATCACCTCGCAGCAGCCTGTTTTTACTGACCGGATCGAACCAGATTTCTGTCAGGTCCCGGTTCTCCATAAACAGCACCACGTCGACCGTCATGCGGATCTCGCGCATCAGGTAATCGAACGGGAGCGTCTGCCCGACCGGGCTTTGCTTGACCAGCGTGGCGATGCGCGTGAGCGTCGCGATCGAGTCGTTCGCGTGCACCGTCGTCAACCCGCCCTGGTGTCCGGTGTTGAGCAGCGTCAGGTAGTCCCAGGTCTCGTCGCCGCGCAACTCCGCAAGCAGCACGCGATCGCATTTCATGCGCAACGTCGCCTTCACCAGGCGTCGCGCTGGAACCGCCTCGCTGTAGAAGAGGTGAACGTGATTTCGATGCAGTGGCAACGGCAGCTCGTGGGTATCCTCGATCGTCGCCAGACGCGCCTCGCGCGGAATGATCGGGATCAGGTCCGCCAGCGCCTTCATCAGCGTGGTCTTGCCGGAGCCCGTGCCGCCCACGAGCACGATGTTCAGCCGGTTCAGGATGGCCAGCCTCAGAAACCGCACGACATCGCGCTGCGCGAGCGCGTCGAGCATCTCATGCTGGAAGCGCGCCAGGCCATAGGCGCCCAGCGCCCGGGACGGATTGAACACCGCAGTGGCACGACTGACGTCCATGCCCTCTGAGCCTGCCCGTGCCGCCGCAGCGTCGATCTCGCCCGGCGTCATTGCGCTACTACCGCCGGGTCCGCCCCGGACCACATCACGGAACCTGGCGAACCGCCCGGCATCCGACCACTGCTGTACCGAAAGGCGCGTTGAATTCGGCACGCGAATCGTCAGCGACACAGTGCCCGGCTCGCACGCCGGTGGAATCACGATCTGGCCGCGCTCCCCGTCGGGCAGGCGCACCGGCTTCTCCGGCTCGGCCGCCGATAGCGGCGGCTTCGCCTTGTTGTAGATGGCCAGAGCCGGTGCAAACTGGTTCAGCATTTCCAGCGACGCATTCGGAAGATCATGGCGCTGCCAGCCGTCGAGCGTTTCGGTCCAGCCTTCATACGGACGGTTAACCGCAAACTCAGTGACGCCGGGCATCGCCAGCATTGCGGCGATGCCGAGTGTCTTGAGGTGACTGCGTACCGTAAGACTGTCGTCGTATTGCATACTCATAAGCACCTCGAATTAAATGAATCAAGGCGTCGCCAGTTCGTACACGTCGGAGAAGTCCACATCGCGCGCAACGAAGATCGTCGTCATCGACCCGTACTGCGAATACGCGGTCGGCGGCACGTTGATGGTGTTGCGCAGTGCTTCGGCCGCTACCTCACCACCGGCATTCGTGGTGTTGTTAAACTGGATGCCGCTACTGCCCGAGTTCGCGGCCAGTGTCGACAGCGCCTGACCGGCATCGCTGATCAGGCTGACCATCATGGCGCCGCCAAACCGCGTCCAGAAGTGGTTGTCGACGTAGGCCGGCAGGCCACTGCCGCCGAGCGCATCGGCCGCCGGCGAATCGAGTTGCACCTTTACGCCATCAGGCGTCGTCAGCCGCGTCCAGATCACGAAGATCCGCGCCTGACCCTGCATCAGCGCCTGCCGCTGCTCGCCCACGACCTCGGAGCCACGCTCGACCAGCAGCACCTTGCCGTTCGCCGAGTACACATCTTTCGCCACGTGGCAGTTGGTCATGCCCGGGTAGTCGGTCACGATCTCCGCACCCTGCACGCACGGGATCGTCGTCCCCGCAATCAGCAGGAAGTCTCGCGACGGCATCAGTTCCGCCTTCACCGTTTCCAGCTTCGATGGCTGCAGCTTGCTGTCCAGTCCATCCTTCGCGAATCCGGCATGCGAACCGGTCAACCCGGGCGTGCCACCAGGGGCTGCCGCGTCGGTCGTCCTCTCATCCTTTGATGTGAGCAGCACGTCGCCATCGAGCTTGCGTTGCGCCGGCGTCTCGGCGGCGCTGGCCGCCGTCGCTGCAGCGGCGCCGTTTCCATTCACTGCACTGGCTGCGTTCGCATGCGCAGGTGTAGCAAGCGCCGCGCTTGCTACAGCCGCTTCCGACGCCATCGCCGCTTCCTCTGCCCGCTGCTTTTCGATCTTTGCCTTGTCGCGCGCAAAGTCGTGCCGGTCATCTGACGGCTTGTCCTTTGCCGCTTCCGCCCTTGCCGCCTCGGACTCGGCGTGATGCTGCGCCGACCACCGTTTGATCGCGACACCCACTGCGATCGCACCGAACAGCAGGACCAGCACCATCCCAATGACGATCGGTAACATCCGGAACGGGCTCTTGCGCTTCGTACGGCCAACACCCGGCACCCCGCGCTCGCCTATGCCGGCGGGCTCGACCGGGGTCGGGTTCGCCGGGTTCGGACCGCTCAGATTGATATCGTCACTCACCGCCCGCCTCCTTTTGCTTCACGAGCCGCACCGTGCCCGGAATCGTCGTGCCTGTCGGGTTCAGCTGGCCGTCTGGCCGGTATGCATTGTTGCGAATGCCGAGTACGGCGTCCCCCAGGCGCAGGTTGAAGCGCTGCGCCGTGTCGTGCACCACCAGCACGGGGCCGCGCACGTCATCAGGATTGACGAGCGCTTCCTTGCCGTCCCCGTACACGCGATAGATCTGCGGCAGGTCGCGGCTCGTACTGAACTCGAAGTAGGTAAAGCGGCCGTCATCCCACAGCGCCGTTGGCGCGAGTGTCGTATCACCATGCATGTCGTAATTGAAGTTGCCCACGCCAGACGCGCTGACGGTCTGCGCCAGCAGTGCCCGCGCTTCGGCCGAGCGCACCGCGGCCGCCGCCGACGCCTTTGCACGCGTGTCCGGATAATCGAAGGTCAGCGACCAGACTGCTTCCTCGTGCCTCCTGACCGGGACCAGCTTGAGCACATAGCGACGTCTGTTCGTGAGCAGAATCAGGTTGGTGGCCGCCTGCGGTGCCTTCGGCTTGAAGAAGAAGCCGTTGCCGGCTGGGCCAGCCGTCCATGCCTTGCCGTCGCCCATGCCGCCGCCGTCGATCTTTTCGCCTTTCTCGAAGACGAGGACAGTCGCCTCGCCCGGGCGATAGGCGATCCGGTACGTCTCATTCGGGTCATACACGGCGCACGCAATGTGCCGGTCGCTGCCGCATGCACCGGGCACGACTTCGGCGACAGCCGGTAGCCACATGCCGAATAGCGCGGCAGCGATCGACGCTGCAGTAAGCGCTTTCGGGAACCGGATGGTCATGGATTGGCCCCTCCGGCCGGTGCACTCAACGACATACTCGACGGTGCCGACTGGGACGATGTGGCCGCGGACGGCATCAGTGTCGCGCCGTCTGCGGTGCTGCGCGTCCAGTCGCGGTCAACCGAGTAGCTGGTGACACGAAAGCCCGTTGGATTGAGCTCCTGTTCGTCGCTGCGGGTCGGCAGATCGCCTATATCGTAGGTGATCGTCGCGACCCAGTATTCGGTTTTAGGCGGCGGTGACGTCGAGCCGCCCTGCGACGGCAGCGAAAGCATCGTCTTCGAGAAGAACACCTGTGCGGTGGATCCGACGAACGTAATTGCACCTGGGCGCACAATCACGCGATATTTGTCGGTGAGCACGTTTTGCGGCGAGTTCTTGCGGTTGTAGAGCGCCGCGTACAACGCCTGCTCGCGTGGTGAGTTCATCAGCGTCACGGTGTCGTACGCGTCCTGGATCGTGTACCAGTCGTACTTCTCACGTAGCTTCACATACGTGCGCAGTGCTGCCCGCACCTCGAGTTCACCGAACGTCACGGATCCACTGTGCGCGACATCAATCACCTGCACGTCGCCGGTCGCGGTGTTATCCTTAATAATCACGGGTGGTGACGGTCTCTTTAGTTGTACTAAGGCTGACGAGCCAAGAATAGAGATAAGTGCGATGAACATGGCCCCGCCCGCAACGCGCCATGCAATCTTCGTCATGTTTTCCTGCAGCTGCTGCCGGGACTTCTCGAACGAGAGCGCTTCCCTGAAATACATCCGCGCCATCTCGCGCGGCTCGGCGTCGGCGAGTTTTGCCGCAATGTGCTGCAGCGCGGCCGCGCAATTGCCGTCGACGGCAACCGCGACTGGCTCAGCCTGCACCCGCGCCGGCTTCCATGGCATCCATTTCATGGCGCACTCCCCTGTGTCGCATGGTTGACAGGCATCCACGGCCCCTCAGGTTGGGTCGGCTTTGGCGCCGACGAGCACGCAGCAAGCAGCGCGGCGCCGAAAAGCACGACGACTAATTTCACGTCAATCTCCGATCGGGGTGTAGTGTCCGCCGTCGCTGGCTGCTCCGACGGACGGCGCATCATTTACTTCGAGCGTTCAAACTCGGCACCGGGAACAACAAGATGTCCAGTTGCCTTGTCGATCGTGATGACGTACGGAACCCCACCACTTACAACCATCTTTCCGTCCTGCGCTACTGCTGGTTCCCGCACGATTTTCCATTTATCCGCTTCGCCATCGGCACCGAGATTGGGAACCTTGTGTGAAACGTAGAAGTCGTCTCCATCACCATTCCGAGCAATGTTCACTTCGAACCAGCCGTTCTGGCTGACGCGTTTCCATGTGCCCACAAATTCGTTGCCGTCATGCTTACCGCAACCGAATTGTGTCAATGAAACAATGACCACAACTGCCGCAGTCATAAACCCGATGGCCCTCATCGATTCCTCCTGGTAGTAGTCAAGATCAGGCGCGGCCGATTGAGTTAGTGGACGCTGACGATGCGTCACCTCTGGAACCACCCATCAGCTTCATCGCCCTCATGGCTCCACTGGCCGCGTTGCCGATCTTACCGACCATCGATGAGATACCTACGCCACCTGCCAATTGCGATGCAAGTGACGGCATGCTCAGCGACACCACGATGAACACCAGCCCTGCAGCGATAATCTTTCCCTCAATGGTGTAGGTCAGCATGACATCGCTGACACTGAAGTTCTTCGGCAGCACCGAGGTCATAAAACTCACCTCGATTGCACCCACGGCACCGAACAGCGCAACGAGCAGACCATAGTTCAGGCATTGCCCAACCCAGTTTTGGAAAAATTGCCGCGTGGCAGGAAACAGCGCCGCAACGATGAACGCAGGCCCTAGCGCAAGCAGCAATCCAAGTGCGAACTTCGCAAGGATGATGTAGGCCGCAGCAATAGCAAGAAATGGCACACCAACTAGGAGGATGCAGAGTGCGAGCACTGAAACCTCGACGAATAGACCAACATCAGTAACGCCTAATCCGTTGTACATGCTCTTGATAGCGGATATATAGAGATTCAACAGCGTATCGAGCCCACTACTCAGGCTGTTGCCACCCATCAAGGCACTACTTAGATCGTCCCCGAGGCCATTGAAGAACGGCACCACGTACTCGCTGTAATAGCTGATATTCATCCCGAGCGTGAGCACAGCCGCCCACCCTGCCATCTTCAGCAGGAAGTCGGATATCGGGCTGTCGTTGTGGCCACGCCAGTACGACACGAGTACGAGCAGGACATAGAGACTAAAGCAGGCAGCGACCAGCGGACTGATGAGTGAGATCATCCGGGCCGAGCCGGTATTGATCGTGTTCAGCACGTTCTGATCGAACGAGTTGAACATTTCGGTAAAGATTTGCAGTTGCACGATCGCACTCCGCGTTATTGATCGGCGTCGTCGTCGCCGTTCAGCCGTTGCTGCATGTCGTTATGGGCAGCCTGTTGCGCGAAATCCTTCTCCGCATCCTGAAGTCGCGCCGCGAGATCGAGGCGCATCTTTTCCGCGTTGATCGACGAGTTCTCTGCCGCCCACCGGTTTTGCAAATCGGCGTTCGCCGCCGGATCCTGCGTGAGGTTTGACTGCTGCATCAGCTGCTGGATGTTCGTCAGCCGGTCGATCGACGCCTGATACGAGCGCATCGCCATTGCCTTGTTGGCGGCCAGAGTATCGTTCAGACGTTGCTGCCCGGGCGTGTACGCGGTCATCCCCTCCTGGCTCTCGATACTGCTGGCGAGGCCGCTGATTCCGTTCAACTGTCCGCTCTTCACTTCGTCGTAGACCGACTGCCACTGATCCGGCAGGTAGTTGCGCAGCGACGGGTCATTGAAGATGTTTCCTAGGCCGCGATTGCCGATCGTCGACTGGTACTGGTCAGAGAGCAGGCTGTATTGCTGCTCCAGCTCTTTGACAGTCGAGATCGCCTGCGCGATCGCCTGCAGGTCGATCACCGGGACACCCTGCGCTTGCGCTGCCTGCATCGTGAATGTGGCCACGATCAATGCGGCGCCCGTCAAATTGCGAATAATTTTCATCGTCGCGCTCCCAAGCTGGACTGCTAGGATGTTCGCCCGTCGCTGGCTCGATCGACGACGAGCGCTGAAGATCGTGTGTCGTCGTCATTCGGTTTCCTCAACAACCTCGGCCTCGTGCTTTCGATCGCGTTTGCCCTTGCGGCGTGCCTGGAACAGCTGCATTCGCAGGTCCGTGTCGCCATGTGCGTCGCGCGTGCATTCTTCCCAGATCGCAACGTTGTCCAGACTGCTGGAAAGCACCGCGATCTCGTCGTTCATGCCGCCCAGGTCCAGTGTTGCAAACGCCGACTGGTTGCTCTGCTTGATCAGGAACGTGCGGGACTCCTTCGACAGCCTCTTGAGCGTGTCGAATTCGCGGTCGGTCAGGTTCAGGAGCTTGTAACCGTCGCGCGTCGCGTCCGGGTTCGGCAGATAGATCTTTGTCGCCGTCAGGTCGCGGACCTCGGCGAACACCGGACACTGGATTGCGTCCTCCGGCGACTGCGAATCCAGGATCAGGAATTCGTCTGCCTTGCGGCCCGTCTTGAGCGACTTGCGGATCAGCTCCTGCGTGGTGGGGTAGCTGGCCGGCAGCCAGAATTCGGCAATCACCGTTGCGAGCAGTCCGCCCCTCTTCTGCATCTGGTCCTTGAGGTACAGCAGGTGTGCAAGCACCGGCTCCGTGGCGGCATAGTCTTTCTTCAGGAAGTCAGTGACGTCGAAACCGATCCGGCGCACCTCGGCAATGTTCGTCAACGCATCCGGTATGTTGTCCAGCGCCCACGAGAATCGACCGTTAGTTGCACCACACCACTGGCTAAGACGGACCCACAGGCCGTTCTCGTCGCCCGTATCCGGGATCGACTCCAGCAGGCGGCTGAAGGTTCTGTGCTCGATGTTCTCGAGCTTCATGACCGTGTCGACCGCGTGCTTGATCTGCCGCTGGTCGTCAGCACTGAGCTTGCCGTTCTCGTCGCGGCAGCAGGCACCCACCAGGTCGTAAAGGTGCGCGAGGTTGCGCTTCGTCTCGGGCAGGCCAAACGGCGCAAGACCGGTCGGCTCGCCTTCGCGCAGCGTGTAGTAGACAGCTCCCATCTCCTCGAGGAAGATCCGCAGACCCTGATCGAGATCGAGCGCGAAGATCTTCGGGTCGAACCGCTCGAGGAAGGCGAGCAGCATCGTCTCGAGGGTGGTCTTGCCCGTGCCGGTCGAGCCGAGAATAAGCGTGTGGCCGGCAACCTTCTCGCCCACGCTGTCCTCATCCAGGCGCGAAGCGTGACAGTTCAGGCTGAACAGGCTTTTCGCAACGGTCTGCACCGGCATGAGGGCCGAGCCATCGCCGAGCGGATTGCCGCGTGCCTTGCCGGCCGAATAGGTATGCATCGAAAACGACGATGCGAGACTGCGGGTCGATTTCGGCATCGGCCGCGGCTTCGTCCTGAATCCCGGCACCTGGCTCATGTACGTGAACGGTGCCGATGCCGTCGCCTTCACGAACTTGAAACCGCAATCGTTCAGCGCCCGACTGGTTACGTACGCGCCGTTGCTGATGGCCTTCTCCGGCGTGTCGCCGTACACGACGAGCGCCCCGTGATAGTCGCCGAATGCGAGATCCCGACCGGCGATCAGCGCCACCGCATCCTCCAGTTCCTTGATCTGGTGTTTCGCCTTGTCCTCGACCGACCTCAGGTGATTGATCTGGTCTTCGATCGCCTTCATCGCTTCGGCAGTGCTCAGACAGCCCAGGCTCTGCGTGAAGGTGAATTCGACGGGCAGCGACAGCAGCGGATTCGTCTGCCCCCAGCCGGCCTTCGGAAAATCCTTCAGGTCGTAGCAGACCGCGAACCGGGTTGAGCGATCGGTGCGGATCTCAACCGTGTCGCAGTGGAAGTGCAGGTGCGACGTCGGGATCAGGTCGCGTCCGGTGGCCTGCGTGACCGGCACGCGCTCGTCGACGCCATTCACGAGTTCGCCAATGAACTGATACGCCTCCGAGAACAGGATGCCGTTGTGCCCGTATGCTTCGAGCAGTTGAGGATCGTAGGCAACGATAGCCTTCATCAGTCCCTCGCCCAGCTCCTCGAGCTCGCGCACCGTCTCGTCCAGGTCGTCGCCCTGCAGGATCGCGGTGATGTAGAAACTGTTCTCGAAGTGATCGTGCCTGCGGAAACGCCGCAGGTATTTGTCGACGGCCTGCTGGATGAACGGATTGTAGAAGCGGTACTCGTCGCCGAACGAGATGCTGCGCCGACGAAACGTGGTCCACAGCGACAGGCGATTACCTTTCTCCAGCGTCATCGCGGCCAGCTGACGGTTCCAGCCGTCGTAGCGTGCTTCGATCTCGCCACGGCTCACCGATTCGAACGGCACGCCGTTCACGCGCATCACCAGGAAGGCGCCGCCGTTGTCGACGCTTGTCACCGTTTCCGACACCGGACGGCCGATGCGCGGCAGCTTGTCCTCCGCGGACGTAACAAGCCGGTTCAGTTCGTTGGTCACGCGCATGCTTCGTCTCCCGCGTACGGCATGTCGTCCGCGCCGCAAATGCGACGGCGCTCCTCCGCGAGCCGGCGAAACACGTCATACATTGTCTTGCCCGAACCGGGAGCACCAGCCGTCATGGCGTAGCCCACAATAGGCGTGCACGCACTGGCAGCGCCATCTGTTGACAGCGCAGGATTGTGCGCAGGCTTGCGGTCATTCATCTTCGTCCTCCTCTGCCTGCGCAAGCAGGCGCTGACGCAGCGCCTCGAAGCGCTCAAGGTCCCGGCCGCGCGAAAACGAGCGGGTGTACACGTTCAGGTCGCGGCCATACCGCATCGGTGCGAGCGTGTATGTCCTGCCGAATACCGACACACGACGGCGGTCCAGCCAGCAGCGAAATTCCAGCCACGTCAGGCGCAGTGCCTGGTCATCTGTCTCGCAGACATGCCGGAAAAACAGGAAGACGGGCACACCAGCCGAGCCTATCAACAGACCACCGGGACCGAGCACGAACCCACCGACCATACTGGTGATCAGCGATGTACAGCCGATGATCAGCGCCGGAAACATCGGGACGCCGCCGATCATCGCGGTACGGTTAAGACCCGCGTAGGAGGGGTACAGCGTGCGTTCGTCTTCCATGGTGATTCAGGCGAAGAGTCCGAAAGCCCAGCCGGCGAGCACGAGTGCCGAACCCACGCCGGCCACCTTCGCGATGCCGCCGCCGAAGTCATGAATCCAGTCGGCCTTGTTGGACCAGCACTGGACCCCAACCCACAGCAGATACGAACCAGCCATCACGCCACAGAATCCGTAAAACCATAGCGTGAAGGTGTTGGCCGCCGACGTGCCCGCTGCCAGGCCACCGCCCGCCCGGGCTCCGCGGGCGGCCATCGACATGACCACGGCGCCGATGCGCCCGGCATTCCTGCCACGCAAACGCACCAAAGCCGCGGCACGGCCGGTCAAGGGTTCGAGAAGAATCTTCTTCATCTGCCTGCTCCGTCAAAAATCGCCCAGGGCGTCCCAGGCTGGATGGTGATTGACCTGTTGGGCGTGCTCGGCCCCGGTGTCGGTGCTCACTGAGTCATCGGCCCGCCGCACACGGGCCGGGTGCACTACTGCGCGCGATGCTGTATGCACAACGGGTGCCTTGCCCTCCGGTACGACAGCGATCGGCGGCACGACAGCAGCGCTGGCTTCGCTATCGGGGACGTTCGCAGCCACGCGCTGGACATAACTCGTGCCACCCACATCCGGTTTGAAGCCGCGCGTGAAATTGCCGCTGTAGTAACAGCTAAGCGCCGCACGCACGGCATCCTGCGGCACGCGTCCGCCGGCGGCCGCGCGGGTGTAGCATTCGGCGAGGATGGCGCCGCCCGCCCGCAGGTTCGCGCACGGATCGAACGCGGTTTCAGGGGTAAGGCCATAGATCCGCAGGTTCGCGCGATTGACCTGGGCCAGGCCCATGCTGTAGTTCCAGCCAGCCGCCTCAAGCGCGCGCACGGTCGCCACCGCCTCGTCGCGGTTGCGCGGTTGGCGCACCAGGTGGCCGCCGACCACGCCGATGGCGAAGGGATTGAAACCGGATTCGGCTCTGACGAGCGCCTGCAGGGTGGTCGGATAGACGGCCGGGGCGCATTGCTGCGCGAGCATCGCGAAGTCGACTGGCATCATGACCGCTCCGTTGCGGGCCCAAACACGAGGCGGGCTTTCATGTGGCGCCTCGGTCGCGCCTGAGCCGACGCGCGACGCCTACAGCGACGGCAACCGCGACCGCAGGCAGTTGGGGCGTCACCCGCTTTGCAGCCGTACCGCCCATGCCCGAGTCGAGAGCGGCCGGAACAATGGCCGATAGCGACAGCCCCTGCATCCGCTGGTCGACCCAGCGTACGTAGTGTTCGAGAAGCCAGCCCGGACCGCCGCAGCCCCAATCGGCGAGCACGCCCAGCTGCAACAGGCCAATTGAGCCCCGTTTTACAAGACGATCTCCAAAGAGGTTCCGCATGGCTCACCCCCCTCGCTTCTCGCGCGGCCAACCGCGCCTGTAGGCAACGCAGCCGATCGCGGCCCAACCCAAACCCACGATCGCCACCGCAAACAGATCACGCGGCGATGAATGCCGCTCAACCAACCAGTACGCGAAGCCAAGGAAAGACGTCACCGCCACGAACAGCAGCAGTGCGCACACGCCCTTTTGAATCAACCCGAAAACTGCGCCCATTTCCGTGCCCTCCGATGTGGTCAGTTCCCACGGGCACGCCATCGGCCCGGGGAGCCCTTCCTGCTATCTCTCCTGTCCAGCATCACACACGCGAACGAAGCCGCGACAGGCCAACTCGTGCATTGGCTGGTCGAAGAAGCGGCGAGTTGCGATTTCGACGTGCGATGCGCATACGGATGAGCTGCACACACCATTTCGACTGGCGCACAGACCTCACTCAGGTTTCCTTATCATATAAGTAGGACTGCTTTATATATAGCGACTGAAGATTCGCACTGCACTCTCATTCGATGGAGATCACTCAATGGCAACAGCGAAGGCCGTGCGCGTTTGCCGCGATGCACGGACCGTAGTTCGTGCCGTCAGCTTCAGCAACGAAGCCCGCTTGAAGTCGCCGCTTTAGTTGCTCACCGTCGCCTACCCCTCCCTTTCCGGTGGTACTGCGTCAGATACGGGCGGCCGCACAATGAGCATGTCCTCAACTTGCCTTTGGACCGTTCCGGCAACACTCCGCTTACGATAGATTGGGCGGCGTCTGCGTTGATTCCCTCAGCTTGATACCGGGACGCCGCATCGATCGAATTCATGCCGAACCTCTTCCAGGGTTTTGAGTGCCATTCAAGCCCCTCTATACTGAGCAAGTTTGATCACATTTGCAGAATATAGGCACGTTTGTGCCACTTGTCAATTTTAAGAACATTTATGCCAGAAACCTTTGGCTCGCGACTTATTGCGGAACGCGAACGGCTCGGATTTTCCCAAGGCGAGATGCATGCAATTTCCGGCGTCAGTCGTCGTGCGCAATTCAACTACGAACAGGGCGTGCGTCTGCCTGATGTCGGCTATCTGGCGGCTCTCGCTCAGCGCGGCTTCGACATTCTGTACCTGGTGACGGGAACCCGTGTGATGCGCCACGGCGCTGTCGATGAACATATGCTGTGCCGCGTCCTCGTCTCGGTCGATATCGCGCTTGAAAAGCGTCCCATCGACACAGAGAAAAAGTCCAAACTGGTCGCCCTCATTTACCAAAGTGCCGCCGACTCCGGTCAGGTCGATCAGTTGCTCGTCAAGAAAGCAATCGATCTCGCCTTTTAGGCGACCTCGCTTTTCACGCGTGCTCCGAAACGTGCCGCGTAGTCTGCGGCGCCCTGACAGCAATGCAGGCGTCGCGTAAGGCATCGCCGATCTGGTTCGCAAACGCCACAGCGTGGGCACCGTCCCCGTGAAGGCACAGTGTCCCTGGCTGAATTTTGATGCAGCGGCCATCGATTGCCTTGATCCGGCCATCACGCACCATGCCCAGCGCCTGCTGACACGCCGCTACATCGCTATCCAACACGGCATTCGCCTGCGATCGCGGCACAAGCTTGCCTTCCGGGGTGTATGCGCGATCAGCAAAGCCTTCGTCAACTGCAAGCAATCCCGCTTCACGGGCCAGGCGGACGAGCAGACCACCAGCGAGTCCGTAGATAAGCAGCCCCGGGTCGTAGTCTTTTATCGCCTGCACGATGGCGACGGCGAGCTCGTCGTTTACCTCAGCCATGTTGTAGAGTGCCCCATGAGGCTTCACGTGCACCAGGCGGCCGTTGAGGCCCGCCACGACAGCCGCCAACGCACCCACTTGATACTGCACGCCGGCATAAACTTCGTCAGCCGGTAGGTACATCGGTGCGCGGCCGAAGTTCTCGCGATCAGGAAAGCTCGGGTGCGCTCCAATTGCGACGCCTTGTCGAATCGCCTCTGTTGTGACCCGTCGCATCGTCAGAGGGTCGCCAGCATGCCAGCCGCAGGCGATGTTGACCGAACTCGCGAGCTTGATCAGCTCGAAGTCATGCTCAAACCCTTCGCCGAGATCGACGTTCAGATCGATTGACTTTGCATTCATTTCTTCCCTCACATCAACTCTTACAGTACTTTCGCAGTGCGTATCAACCGAAATCGCACCATCACCAACCACCTCATTCCTCGAGTTGCACACCTCGCTGCCGCGACAACGAAAACAATCCTGGCTCGTTTATTCATCCCAGACCGCCGCGTCGAGTGTTTCCACCACTCCCGGCCGGCACCCAGTGCCGGCCGGAGCAGTCTGACGATTAATGTAGGCATCAAGAATGGCCTGACCAGCTGGCCCCACCCTACCCAGCCACTCGCGCGCCCTAGCCCGGCCTTCGTTCTGCAGCGTCGCGCGCAGCTCTGGCGAAATCGGATCCTCGATGACCACGCCGTTATTCCTCATGTGCGCATAGTTGATCGCCATCCGTTCAGGAAGTGCTTGCCATTCCGCACTCTGCACACCACGAGCAGCAGCTGTGATTTGCCGCTGCCGCTGGGCCGACTGCGCTTTGAAGCGGCTCTCGCTCATCACAAGAAACGAAACCGGGAAGGCGTATCGAACTGCAGCGAAATTCGGAAGTATGCCGGCGAGGGTGTTACCGACCGATCCGTCCCCGGAAGACAGCACTGCATTGATACCACCCTCGCCAACTAACGACTTGACCTGCTCCATAGGCAAACTGGCCGCCTGTGCACCCACGTTGCCCAGCACGGTCGCCGACGTTTCGTCATAGGTACGAACTTTCAGATGCGTGATATCGCTCGCGTTCTTGAGAGGCGTGAGCGACCAGAGCCCCGTGGGCGGCCAGGGCGACACCACCAGCAGATGCAAACCGACTTTCGCAAGCACGCGACGATAGGCTGGCTCCGCAATGCACGCCAATGCTTTCGCGTCCGCTTCGCTACGCGCAAGAAATGGCAACGTTGACAGTTCGAACAGCGGATCGAGGGCGGCCAGATTGCCACCGAAGATGTCTGCTGCGTCGACATCGCCCGCTCGTACGTCGTCGACCAGCTGTGCCGCGCGCCTGCTTGTCCGATACTGGATGTGCGGCGCTATGTAACCTTGCGTTTCCGTTGCGACGTGTTCGGCGAACGAGCGAAGACCGTGGCCTGATACGGTGTCCTCAGGGTATGACGTGACCATCGACCAGTACACTTGCTTATCTCCGAGAGCTGCGCGTGACTCACCAGCGACCAGCAGGCACGCTACCGCGAAGCAAACGGATCGAGCGAGAATCGTAGTTTTCATCGTCAGGAATAGAAGAACCGGCTCGCAAACTTGGAGTCAATTTAGCCGACAAGCCTGCGTAAATTCCACTTTCTATTTTCTATTCCCAACACCTGAAAAATGTGATAACCCTATATGCGCGACCAATTGTTTAGTTAATCAATCCGCATTTAAAAGCAAGTGCTACCGCTTCCTTGATGTGAGAGACACCCATTTTTCGAGTAATCCTTGGGTATACGACCTGTCTGACGTGGCGCGCACGCATATCCAGTGCGGTAGCGATCGTCTCTGCAGAGCTGTCCTTCCAATGCAATAAGGCACGCAACACGGTCAACTCCTCACCAACGAGTTGAAACTGTCCTGCAAACTCGCGCAGCTGATTCAGCCGCCAGTCCGACAGGGCGCCAGCGGCGCTACGCCACCTGTTCTGATTGCGCGAAAGGATCCCATCGCCATCGGCGCAGTTCGCCCCGACAGCTGCCTGCAGAATTGTTAATGTCGATCTCGCGGGCTCGTGCACTGGACACGTGAGCATGCTGTACAAACCATGGCCCTGCGCTTCCTGAAGTAACCAGTGTTCTGTCGCTCCGTTTTGAAGATCAGATGTCGTTACCGGAGATGCGTTTCGCTTCGCATATTCGAGCAATGGGTCATTCATGTAGCCCGATCGATACACGTACTTCTGCATCCAAGCAGGATCGCATCCGACGAGATACCGATGCTCCGCCCTGTCGCCACGACTATCGAAATCGATCCAGGTGATGCAGTATTGTTCAGCACCAAGCGAACTAGAAAGGTCATCCAACAGCGCTGCGAGATCGTATTCATTGGTGCAGGCAGGCATGCTTGCCAGCACATCGTCGACGCTCACGGATCGAACGCGCCGTGGCGGGCGCTTCCTCCCATTGAACGTCTGTCGGCACGCACTCTTGATCGCATCGTAGGCCGGCGCGAGAATGTCGCCCCACGGATCAGCGCCCGAAAATTCCTGCAGCGCCCGCTCGCCCCGCAGCGGTAGAAGGAGCGTAAGACTCACATCATCCGGACGGGAGATCACGCGCTCGAGGATCAAGCGTCCCTCGCCATAATCCCGCAGGCGCAAAATGACGCTATCCGACCCGCCCCTCTCACGTCGTTGATACACGACGTTCGCGCGAGCATTTGGTAACTTTTCGACCACCGAGCCGAACATTACTGACCTACCTTGAGCATTGCCGTTAGTTCAGTGATCGGTGCCGGACGACCATAAAGGTATCCTTGAAGTGACACGTCCTTGAAACGCGATAACCATGCTGCCTGCTCCCGGGTCTCGACACCTTCAACCACCAACGATAGCCCGACGTCCCGCGCAAGCCGAACAAGATTTTCAACCAGGGCCGCTGCCATCTTCTGGCCCGGCGCCGCTTCGGTGAATTGCCGGTCGACCTTGATACCGTCGACGGTCTGCGAGGTCAGATGCGATAGCGACGATTGACCGGTGCCAAAATCATCCAGCACAACCCTGACGCCCAGTCGGCGAATATCCTGAAGCCGTGATCGCAGTTCGCGGCTTCCGGAAAGCACCGCCGTTTCGGTTATCTCGAGCTGGAGTACATCGGGATCCATCAGATTGTCGTTAAGGCATTCCTTGATGGTGTGCGCCAACCCTCCCCGGGCGAGTTGAACCGGCGACACATTGACCGACAGAAAGAGCCGGTTGTCACTCGCTTCCTGCCAGGCCTGGAACTCGCGGCACGCCTGCCGCAAGACGTACTCACCAAGTTGCACTATCAGACTGGAGGATTCCGCGAGGGGGATGAACTGGTCGGGTTTCAATACGCCCTTCTGCGGATGCCTCCATCGGACAAGCGCCTCTACGCCGCGTAGCGTACCTTCGACGCTAACAATCGGTTGATAGAGCACGAAAAATTCACGATTGGTGATTGCGTATTGCAACGCCTGCTGTCGCTCGATCAGCGATAGCGCGCGATCCGAAAGGTCACGGGTATAGACATGAAACCGACTTTCCCCGCCCTGGCGACCACGTTCTTTGGCCGCATACATCGCCAGGTCTGCTTTCGACAGTAGTCCAAATTCGCTGTCATCCGGATCGCTATGCAAGGCAATACCGATGCTGACGTTGACGGTGTAGTCGTGACCACGCATGACGAATACACGTTTGAACGCCTGAATGATATCGACAGCTATCCGTTCGGCGTGCGCGAGTGCGTGCTCGCCTCGCAGGACGTACGCGAACTCGTCGCCACCTATCCGCGCCAGCAAATCTTCTGATGTCGCACACTCTTGAAGACGAAAGGCAACGTTACGCAACAGGTCGTCCCCAACCTTATGCCCCAACGTATCGTTGATGACCTTGAAGTTATCCAGGTCGACGTATAGGAGCCCTACCATGCCTGGTTCTTCATTGCGCATCCATCGGCGCGCGGTTTGCAGCATGAGGTGCCGATTCGGCAGTCCAGTTAGTGAGTCCGTCTCGGCCAGTTTCCGAAATCGACAGGTCACTACCACCTGCCAAGCAGCAGCAGCCAAAAGCGACAGGCTCAAAAAGGAGGCGATCGCACAGTAGAGCACCTTGGCTCGGCGATACGGAGCCAGTGCGTCCTCGGCCGAAACGCCCGCGACTACTGAGACGGGATACGCAGACAGATGGCGATATGAAACTACACGCTGAACGCCATCCACCGGATCCTTAACAACCTTTCCCTTCGCTCCGGTCATTGCCGAATAGGCCGAGGCGGGTGGCCCATTGGGCGACGCGGGCGCCCCACCGGCCAGTCGCGATAGCAAATAGCCGTTGTCGGACAGCACAGTCAGCATCCCGTGGAGGCCAAGGCCATCAAGGTTGTAGAACCCGTCAGTCAGAAAATTTGGATCTTCTGAGACAACGACCACCCCTGCGAATGTACCGTCAAGATGATTGAGTCGGCGGGTGAACTGAAGGGTCCAGTGTGACGAAACGCGTCCGAGCACTGGCTGGCTGATATAGAGCCCGATGTTCCCTTTCTCATGAACCCGGAAGTGCAGCCGATCTGATAGGTTCACGGCGCGCGCGTCCGGCGTCGTTGTTTGCACAACCTGCCCCGCCGCGTCGACGATCGTTACCTGTAACGCTGTATCGGCCGAGACAAGCCCTCGCTGCTTGTAGTCGGAGAGCGAAAATGTCGCCGGCGAACGCTCGTACTCATACCTGACCCACTGCACGACTACATCGGCGTCGTGAACAGTTTTTGCGATGTGCGCCGCGAAGGCGCTGGCCAGCCGTGAACTCGTGACGGCCGCGGCGGTATGGGCCTGCTCACCCTCGTCGTGAATACGTTGAACGGTAACTGCCCAGATAGACGCAATTAACACCAGCGCGACAAGCGGGAACGTGAAAGTGCGGTCCGCGTAGGCGCTCAAAACTTCGGCCAGACGACTAGGAGCCAAGGCAGCTCTCTGCAATTTCGACAAGGCCATCGCTGGTTCCCCTAAGACTTCAACGACACGAATAGTCTGAGGAAGAACCTGTTCAAATCGTGGAACGGTTACAAACTGTTTCTCATTATGTGAAATGGATATCTACTGCTCCCGCGGTCTTTCACGCCGCCGGCAAGGCGGCTAGTACCGCTGACGACGGCGCGCGCCGGCCAATGTTCTGCTGCCGGAATGGGTCATGTGACGGCCGCCGCAAGTTCGCCCGTCCCGTCGGCAGTTTCCGGAGACCGCCACCCAGCGATCATGCACCACACATGGGCGCGCGGGAACGCTACAAATTACGTTCTTTTTGCTACAACGTGCAGGCGAATGGGGACAAAAGCACTGTCGCCCATCGGTCAAGGTCGGAATGGCGAACGGGCCACGCGCCGGCACCCTGCTTTTCGTGAAACATTCCTCGGCGATCACTGTGCGAGCCTTGCCAGACAACGATTTTCGCCGACACGGCATGCGCCATGGAATGTTTCACGGGGACGACAGATTGGCCCTATTATCGCCTGAAGGTTCCCTAGGTTTCTTCGGCCCTCATCGCGATCGGGTTTCGCAAAGTGCCGCCTAGAGCGGATCTCAACAACCGGTTTTTGTCGTTCATCGCAGATTACCGGAGAACGCAGCCCAAGTCAGAAGGACTCCTGAATGATGTTTGATGCTTGATGCGAACCGGACGATCCTGACGGGTGTGGAACAACCGGGTATCTGCGGAGGCCCCTGTATGCGAACCACCCTCGATATAGATGACGACGTGCTCGCCCTCGCCCGCGCGCGCGCCGACCGCGAGCACGTGTCGATCGGCCGCGTCATCTCGCAGCTCGCCCGCACGGCGCTGCAGCGCCCTTCAGCCGCAACCACCACGCGCGACGGCCTGCCGGTATTGCCATGCTCACGCCGCCGGCTCCGTCACGCCCGAACCCGTCAACCAGATGCCGCGACGAGGCACCCTGATGGCGTATCTGCTTGACATCAACGTACTGATTGCGCTGCTCGACGCCGGGCACGTACAGCGCGAAGCTGCACACGAATGGTTCGGTCGGGTCAACCACCCGGCGTGGGCAACCTGCCCGTTGATCGAAAACGGCGTGCGCATCATCGCGCTACCCGAAAGCAATTGAGACGTCGGCCGCGGTCGCGCCACTCGTCGCAAAGCTGCGCGCTCATCCTGGCCACATCTTTTGGTCCAACGGCCTGAGCCTGCTCGATCGGGAGCACGTCGACGCGAGCCGCATCCTCGCGACCGACCAGGTGACCGACACGTACCTGCTCGCGATCGCGCGCCTGCATGACGGCGCCTTGGGCACCTTCGACCGCCGGCTGGTGGTCGATGCGGTGCCGGACGGTGCGCGCCACCTAGAAGTTATTAGTTGATGCTGGCGTGGAGGCTTGATGAATGATATTTCCTGCTCATGCCAAACGATCATCTCCGGGCCGACACCACGATTCGCACCCGCACACCGCAGGCAAGACTGAACCGCGGCATCTCGGCCGCCCCGACCGCCGGCTGCGCGCAACCATCCCCGCGCAAAACAGGCTGCTAACGACTTGCAGATCGCCTCGCACGGCTCACGGTAAATGCCGGCACCGCCTTCTCCGGTCAGTCTCAACGACATCATGCAAGGTTGCCGGCGCGCTGAACCGGCGGGTCTCTGATACGCCAAGCCAGAAGCTCCACGGGCCCGCATGGCGTCGCCGACACCGTGCCGGCGAAGGGCCGGCGGCGGCGCTTTGAATTAGCGTTTGGCGGACGGCGATGCACTAGGTGGGCGCGCCTAGCGATCGACCTCAAGTCAGGATGACGGGAACACTGGAGGCCATGGATACTGGCGTTCGAGTTGCTTGGCGTGTTCTTCCGTCACATGGTCCATTCGACGGAACGTCTTTCAGACAGGCAGGCCTCGTTTAAGCCTGTTCTCATTCAGGCAACACCTAACCTGCAGTTGGCGTAAGCACAGGTCGCCAAAGTGTCGGTACTACTGACACATCACGACGTCGCCTGAGCCATGGCCGCTATCCGGAGGTTCAGCGTGTCAGTAATACTGACACCTCGACATCCGCTCGAGGTACAACGTGCAGCGCGGGTCAAGCCGCACCGAAAGACCGAAGTGTCGGTACTACTGACACCGCACGACGTCGCCCGAGCCATGGCGCTATCCTGACACCTTGACGTCCGTTCGAGGTACAACGTGCGGTGCGGGTCAGGTCGGAACGAAAGGCCGAAGTGTCGGTACTACTGACACCGCACGACGTCGTCCGAGCCGTGGGGCCATGTCGGGTTCAGCGCGTCGAAACCTCGCGGGCACGCGCTCTCCGAGCGCTCCCTGTAACTTCCCTTATTGCCGACACTCTAGTGTTACGGGCGTATCGCTTTGGGGACGAAAAAAACCCGCAAAGTTGCGGGCTTCTGTCCAATAAGTTCGATTACTGCTGCGCGCTTGGTTCTTCCCTGTAAAGCTCGCTGATAAGTTGCCGGATTCGAGTCTCTTGAATTTCGCTAAGGGACCCGGTCTTGATTTTGACGGTGAACGAGTTCACGTCCTTCGTAATGCTCCCGGCCTGTTCCTTTCCCGAAAAGAACTTCGCGATACTCCGCTCGCGGGCCGCCGCTCTCGAACCCTGACGGGTGGCCTGCGCTACGATCGCGGCAGCATATCGTCCCTGAAGAATTTCTCCTTTGACAACGTCTGGCCACAAGTCCTTTGCCGCAGCCAAACCGGCAGCGCCATGCTTTTTGATAGCCGACACAATTTCTTCTGCAGCATTGCACCCAAGCAGCGCGGGCTGCAAGTCCAATTGATCCTTAATGAAATCAGGCAGCTTGTCGAACGCCAAGAACTGATACAGTCCGGTGCGAGACATACCGAGGGACTCGGCGAGCCGCTTTCGATTCGGAAACTCTGCTTCCGCACGACGCAGCGAAATCGCAATTTCATAATCGGCTAGGTTGGACCGCCCGATGTTCTCTACCAACGCAAGAACAACCATGTCCTCATCAGAGCAGTCGACTATGACCGCCTTGATTTGCTCCATGCCCAACATCTTGTGCGCACGCAATCGCCGCTCGCCAGCGACCAGCTGGTAGACGGAATCAACGCGCCGCACCGCCACCGGCTGAACCAACCCCTTTTCGCGAATAGACTCGGCAAGATCCGAAAGCTCGGCCTCGGCAAAGATCCGCCGCGGTTGCCATGGATTAGGCACAACCTCCGCAACAGGAATCGTTGCCTGGCCACCACTCGCTTCCAACTCTTGAATTTTGAGTTGTGCGGCTGCCAACGCCCCTGCCATCCCAGGCCCTGTCTTCGGCTTCTCGACCGCGAGCTTGGTCGCGTCCATCTCATCGTCAGAGATTGAGGACGTCTTCCGGAGGTTGGCGGTTTGGAGAGCCATACGGTCACGAATACTGCTCATTGTGCGAGACTCCATTCGTCGATGTACATGTTGTCAATCCACCTGCAGTATTCAACCAGTGGTTGGCGTACACGCTGCACCGTCTTTGAGACCCCGTCGGATTTGCTGAGGTCAAACACTGTCGAGAGCGCGAGCGCGCCGTTGCTCATCACCGAACTCGCGGGAATCTCGGTGGTGGTCAGCCAGTCTTCGTAGGCGCGTTGCGTCCACGAGCGTACGATGGGTGCTGACGACGTCGGGCTTGTATCCACCTTCGACAGAATCACGGAGATGAAGTCGTAGACCTTGTCTGACTCCTTCTCCATGAAGTTCGCGGCAATATCCGAAAACAGCCCCCAGAACGATACCGAGCTGATGAAGTCCAGGCTCTCCGGCACCAAGGGCATCACCATCGAATCAGCTGCCATCAGCGCGTTCAATGTAAGGTAGGAGAGGGAGGGAGCTGTGTCCAGAATGATGTAGTCGTACTTCTTGCGCAGCGGCTCCAGGCCTTTGCGCAGGATTGCCCAAAACTGATAGCTCGGGCGAGTCTTAAGCATCGAGGGGATGAAGAACTCAGCACTGAACAGCGATGGATGCGCGGGAATTACATCCAGCCCGTCCCAGTAAGTTTCCTTGATGGCAGATTCCAGTCCGCCTTCCATCTCCTCGTTATAGATAAAAGGCAGAACGGTCGAATCCTCGTCGACCTCGTTCTCGGCATAGAGTCCACAGAGTTCGGACAGAGAGGCCTGCGGGTCCAAGTCAACCACGAGCACCTTCCGTCCGCGCAACGACAACCCTTGCGAGATGCACATCGTCGTCGTTGTCTTCGTCGACCCACCCTTGAAGTTGGCAACCAGAAGAATCTTGCCGTCGGCGTCGCGACCAGTCACGAGCGGCGACTGATAGATTTCCGACAACTGTTGTACGTAGGTACGCGCCTCGGCCAAGGTGAACAGGCGGCTACGGCCCGTGCCGTGCGCAACGCCCGGCGGCAACGCGCTTCCTTCCCGCGTCGCTTGGTAGTGGAGCTTGGTTCGGTCCAAGCCGCACAGGTCTGCCACTTCGGCAGTCGTAAAGTTTGGCGGCGCCTTTCGCGGCCTCGGCGTGAGGATTTGCTCGCGCAGCTCCGCCGTCAGCCCGTCCAGTTTTTTCGCAAATTTGGCAATCTTCGCCAGGGGAACCTTGCGTGTGATAGCGGGAAATTCGGCTTTAGACATGGTTTTTACACTTTCACCGGAAATCGGGACGAAGCGTAGAATACTCGAAAACATTAGAAAAATCGCTTCCAGATAGTAAGTTTCTTAAATTTTCAACTAACCCATTGGAAAACAACACAAAAAGATCGAACGAAGCAACGGAAGGGCCAGAATTGGCGGTTCGTGCGCAAGCATTCCGACGTTTCATGGTGAGAAAAATTGTTGAAATTCGCTGGAGGAGTCGGTGGAGGAGGGGTGAAGGTGGGTGAGAAGAATTGTTGAAATCTGCCAATTGATGCGCCCTGCCTCGCACTTTCAACAATTTCTCTCACCATCCAATTGCAGGCATATCGCCTTGGCACACAACGCGAGGCACCTTTGCCTCAGAAACCTCCTCCGCAGCCTGGTCGTAAGTCGCCCGGCAGCCCATAACGTAAGCGTTGAACGCAGGGTCGACGGCAACTTGCCTACAAAAGTGCTCACCATCGTCCACCGGCTATCGACTTATCCACAGATGCCCAGACCGCAACCTGCCGTGCGGCGAGCCTTGTTACGGTTCATGCCGGTAAACCGAGCAGCCCAGCTGCGCTGCGCCACAAAAGCACTCACCATGCTTCAACAAAACGACTCACCCATTTCGAGCGATTTTCGGCCGAGGACCCCGTCAGGTAAGGCTTTCCGCAACCGGGTGCAACATTCAACAAAAATGCTCACCGTCAATCTGCGGCCACAGAATCCCTCACTTTGCGCTGGTAAACTTCTCACGCTCGCAATGGATTTCTCCTCACTTTCGGTCCACAAAAGTCCTCACCTCAGGCACAAAACTGCTCACCTACATGGGACTAACCCATTGTTTTTAAGAATCTTTGTTTTTCGCTGTAGTTTGTTCGTTCGTTTTGCTTTTTAAGAGATTCTGAAAAACATACAACCGTCGCCCCGAGGCTTTCTGCCTCTCGAAAGCAGAAAGGTGAGCAGATTTGTTGAACGGACATGTGCCTAGAGGAAGGTGAGCAGATTTGTTGAAACGGTCCCCGTCATGGTGAGTCTTTTTGTTTTGACATCTCACCTACGTGTGCTACAGTCTGCGCGACCGGCAACTAGGGACAGGCACCTCGATGGCAAACAACATCATGACGCGCGCAACCTCGCGCCAGCTGTCGTTTGAGCTGTTCGAGGAGATGCTCGCCACCGATACGCCAATCAACGAATCGACGAAGGAGATTGGCTATCAGCGTAACAACGTTTTTATCGACATTACCGATGTTGGCATTACAGCCAGGCGATTCCTGGATGCAGCGCACTTCATCGTGGCGCAGGAGCCGACCACCCCGAAGGTTTATGACGTCGAGCTGAGCTACTTCCGATGGCTCATGCGTTATGACAGTTACAACTACAAGCACCTGCGAACAGTGGTGTCCGAGGCTCAAAAAGCCTTAATTCAAGTTTCGGCCTCGCCCCCTGGCAGTACGTCCGCGGAGGACGAGAAGTGGGTGTCCGTACAGCTCATCGGTATCGTGGGTATCGACAAAGGGCGCATCACTTTTGCGGTTCCTGAGCCGCTCATTCCGCACATCAAGGACCCGGTAAAGTCGCACTGGTTGAGTCTGAGAATCACCTCTGCCTTTACGCTTACCTATGCTCGAGCCATTTACGACCACGTCATCGGTTACGTGGCGGAAGGCATAACCGAGTGGATCGAAGTCGATGTGGTACGTGCTTGGCCAGGGAAGGCTGCGTCGACTGCAACCGAATTCAAGTATTTCAAACGCGACAACCTCGACAAGGCGGTTAAGCAGATAAACGCAGTCTCGGACATCGATCTGAGCTACGAGACTCGCACCGTGAGCCCGAAGTCGAAAAAGATTGACCGGATTCGTTTCAGGCTGACGCGAAAGGAAACCGCTGGGGCCGTTCGAGCGAGCCTGCTTGGCGCGCAAGAGATATACACGACGCTGAAGAACGAATTCGGTTTCACAGAAAAGCAGTTCAACACCATCTCGCAAAACCGCGCCGTGTGGTCGGATGAGCGTATTCTTCAGGCGATCGAATACACCCGCGCCAAGGTCGACTCCGGCCAAGTCAAGAAGAGTCCGGGCGCCTACCTGCTAAAAGCTATCACCGACGGCTACAAGCTATCGGACGCTGATCGCAAAATGCTAACGGTACAGCAACAGCAGCAGGAACAGGAGAGGGTGGAGTTCAGCGCGAAGCAATTGGCGACAGCGGCCGTCGCCGCAAGCACTGCGGCGGCAGAGGAGCGCAGCAAAACACAGACCGTCGAGAATGCTGACCTCGGCCGTGAGGCGTATCACAAGGCGGACGGTAAGGCGCAAAAAGACTTCATGCGTTCCTTTATCGCCTCCGCGGCCGGTAAACTGGCCATCAAGCGGGTGAAGCTCAACCCGGCGACGATTCATGAGTCGGACGTGCTGGCGCATAAGGATCTATCCTTTGCGCTCTACTCGTTCGTGTTTCTGCGCACCAAAGCGAAGGCCGCCTCCAAGGCTTAACGGTACGCGAGCTCTCGGCTTTACACCTTGTAGACCTGCTCAGCATCTCCCGCTAGCTCGCATTCGCGGTTGTTGCGTTAACCGAGACCGTTTCACCACCATGCTTCTCGTGCGGCAGCTGAAGGTGGCCGCGTCGCGGATGCACCTCCACGCTTTGCCTATTGAGTTGGAGACAGACCGGTTGATGGGTAGCGCGCATATCGATCTTCCACTCGATCTCGCTTTATGACGGGTATTCACCTTCCGCAACAATTCGTCCGGATTGCCGAGTTATAGGTCGGGTGCGTGAGAGACCTGATCGAATGGCATTGAAAATAGAATGGCGATTTTCCTAGCTGAGATTTCGCATCGCGTGCAAGCGAAAATCCGCATCAGCATAGTTGGCATCAGCAGGGATCGATCGATAGCTGTTGGAACGCACCGTGGTGCGATCGCCGCTATGCGTTACCGAACCCGCGCGTCGTGAAGCAGGAGGCCCGAGGCGCCCAGTCAGGCAAGAATACTGCCGACCTGCCTGTTTCAAGCGTGATGGATCACATGCGGTAAATCTTGTGGGTCGTCACCCGCAGGTGAGTGATTTCCGCCTCGCAGTTCGTCGACGCGCGGCGGGCGTTGACGAGCTCGTGCATCACCCGCCCGCTTTCCAGTTCCCGCTTCCCGATTGCCAACTGCATCTAGAAAGCATCCCCTCGAGTCTGCGCGGGCGAAACATGCACGGTCATGGGAGTGGATCCAGCCCGGCGCGGTCTGCTGCTGGGCGCCAGATACACCCGAGCCCGGCCCGGTCGCACAACAAGGCCCAAGCCGAGTAAGGGATTGCGGCGTCTTCGCTGATCCAGCGGCGCACCTGCCGACCGCCGTATTCTGACAAGCCGAGATAACGCGCAACCGCGCGTCCCGGCAAGCCGGTGCGACGGATAACCTCCTGAATTTCGGCTCCGTTCGGCTGTTCCCAGCCGTCCTCCGCCGATCGCAGGCAGGCGGCCCGGATTTCAATTTGATAGCTCATCCTTACCTCGAACCGCTAATTCTTCCATGTACTTCGTGACGATCCAGTCCCGACGGCTTACGCCGAGGGGGGAAACATGCGCGCTGTGGCGCTTGACGACCCCGGTTGGTGGCCGCCTTGGGCTCTACCGCATCGTCCCGCCGCTTACGCGGCGCTCCGGTGCTCTTCCCATGTTCGACTTGCGGTCATGAGGACACCGTGCGCCTCGATCCGAGCATGCGGCGCGCGATACTCCCGTGATTATCCAGCCCCCACGGCTCGCGCCGCGGGGGAAATACGCGCCCTGCGGGCGCTTGACGACCCCGGCCCATGGTCTGCCTGGGCTAAACCGGATCGTCCCGCCGCTGACGCGGCGCGCCGGCGCTCTCCCCATGTCCGACGATGCGGCCACGGGGGACCCCGTGCGCCTCGATCCGGGCGCGCGGCGCGCGCGATGCTCCCGTGATTATCCAGCCCCCACGGCTTACGCCGCGGGGAATACACGCGCCCTGCGGGCGCTTGACGACCCCGGCCCATGGTCTGCCTGGGCTAAACCGGATCGTCCCGCCGCTGACGCGGCGCGCCGGCGCTCTCCCCATGTCCGACGACGCGGCCATGGGGGACCCCGTGCGCCTCGATCCGGGCGCGCGGCGCGCGCGATACTCCCGTAATTATCCAGCCCCCGCGGCTTACGCCGCGGGGGATACACGCGCCCTGCGGACGCTTGACGACCCGGGCTGGTCGGCCTGGGCCGTACCGGATCGTCCCGCCGCTTACGCGGCGCGCCGGCGCTCTCCCCATGTCCGACGATGCGGCCATCGGGGACCCCGTGCGCCTCGATCCGGGCGCGCGGCGCGCGCGATGCTCCCGCGATTATCCAACCTCCTGGCCTGCAGGGGGATGGACGCCAGCGCGCGGCAGTTCGGTTAGCGTCGCGACAGATCGCGAGGCTAACACGGTGGCGGTTGCTGGTTTCCAAGCGCCTTGCGGACGGCGTCGACCTGTTCGGGCGTGAGCCGCGACACCGCTACAGACGTGGCGCGCTCGTAGATCATCAGGCCGTACACTTCAGCCAGGGGGCGCGCTTTCGCACACAGCGCCCCGCCCTGGCCACGCGATTCCTGTGCGCACCAGTAGTTGATTGCCTGTTCAATTTCAGTAATGGTTAAGACGGTAGTCATGGTTGCGTCACGGGCCCGCGCGATTTCTACGCGGGCGTTGAATATTATTAAGGATGTCAAAATTTAATGCAGATTCCCGTCGTGCTCCATGAGCGTGGCAACAGGTGCGTAGGGTGGCACGCGCTCGAAACCAGCCAGGGCGACGCGGGCGATGGCGCGCAATTCCTCGCGACGCATCTCTACCGGATTGCCGTTGTGATCGAGCATGCTGGCAATGCGCCGGAGCGCATCGGCGGATTGTGCCGCCGCGTCAGCCGACAGGGCCATGCGATATAGTTCGCCGCGAACGATGTCACGGTCTCCGTACTGCCAAACAGCCAGGAGCGGCAGCAGCGCGGACAGCCACGTAGGACGGGTGTTGAGCAGATCCATGTGAGATCCCCTTTCTGGGTGCGCCCCGACCGCAAAGCCGGGGCGATCCGGTTAGCCGCGCAGGCGGCGCAGTTCGTCAGCCAGCACCCACAAGGCACGATTCAGACGGATGTTTTGATCGATGCCCGCGACGGCTCGGGTCGTGGTCGCCTTGCCCTTCGCGTTCCGACCGTGCAGCCCACCGCGAATCATGTTTTCCTGCACACGGTTGAAGGTGGTCCAGATATCGGAGCCCTGATCCTCGACGCGACGCGGCGCGAGAATCTGCCGTTCCGTCACTGGCACAGGCGCGCCCTCGTCGTAGCGCAACGCGAGCGCTGCGCGGGCGAAGGCGACCTGTTCGCCCTCATCGAGCACCGTTGCCGCCATCCCTTCGCGTTGCGCTGCCGTCTCATCAAAGCTTTTCACCACCTTGAATGCGCCTTCGATGACCTCGCCAATCACATCACCCTTGTGCGGGATGCGGATATCGTTCGTCACGTTGCCGCATACGATGCCGTTCTGGCAGGCCCAGCGAATCATTCCGGCGATCATCTGGTAGCTCGATGCGCCATTGTGCGAGTTGACCAGGATAACCTCGTTGGCTTCGCGACCGCCGATCTGGTCGGCATGCCTCAGGCGGATCATGTGCTTGGTGAAATCGCGCATGTCTTCATTGCGCACTCGGGTCTGGCAGACCATGAAAGGCTGAAACCCTTCCTTGCGCAGGGCGTCGAGTACATCGACTGTCGGAATGTAGCTGTAGCGCGCCGAACGGCTTTCGTGCGCGGTGTGGGCAAGAATGGAAGGCGCAACCTCTGCAATCTGGTCATTCGTCAGAGGATGCTGCGAACGCAGCGCGACGGCATTCCCGCTAAAACGAGTTGTAAGCTTGTTCATTTGATTCCCCAATGAAGGAGCCAACCCGGCCCGGGGGCCGGGGCCGGTCGGTTAGTCGATGGCGCGCAGGATGTTCGCGGCTTCAACGTGCTGCGTGGCGAACTCACGCAACTGGTGGTAACGCTCGATGATCGTGTCATCAAGGGTCTTTTCCGCGAGGTGACAGAGGGCGAAGAGGGTGACGGTAATGCCGAAGGCATCCGCGCCCATCATGTCGCTGTAGCCGTTCATATGCCAGCGCACATGCACGCGGCCCGAATCGGCCGGAGCCATGTAAAAGCCGTCATTGGAGAGGGAGAAGAAATGCCAGAAACCTCCCTCGTATCTGCTGCACAGACGAGCGGCCCAGTCATACACCAAGGATTCCCCTGTGAGGTAGTGACGACCGAGGTAGCGCAGTAGCACTTTCAGGCGCAACTCGTCGGGAACGACAGAAGAAGTAACGCGGTTTTGAACTTCAGTGGTCATCGGATTTCTCCGGTTCGGCCATCGCTTCATTGCGAGGCACACGTTTATATTAGGTCTAAAAGCCCTAACTATCAATGAGTGATTACGGCTTTTTGATTGGATGTGTATACTGAAATAGATGATAAATCATATTTTTCAATTGCCATTATAAGGGCTAAAAGCCCTATATAATAGAGTTGTGCCTCGCAATGAAGCGATGGCCGAACCGGAGAAATCTGATGACCGAACCCACCTCGAACGCAGCCGGTGGAATTCAGTACGTTCCATACAACCGCCTTTGCCTGTCATCCCTGAACGTTCGCAAGAAAGCGCCGACCGGCATCGAAGCCCTGGCCGAAACCATTGGCGAAAAAGGCTTGATGCAGAACCTCGTCGTGCATGAAATGAAGGGCCGCGCGAAGTTGCCGAAACTTGGCGTATGCGCGGGCCAGCGCCGCCTGGCTGCACTCGACCTTTTGGTTGAGCAGGGGCGGATTACTAAAGACTACGAAGTACCTGTCCTGATCGTCAGCGAGGGCGAAGCCGTCGCCGCGTCGCTAATCGAAAACCGCGAACGTGAGGCGATGCATCTGGCGGATGAGTGCGTGGCATTCCGGCTGCTGATGGAGGAAGGAAAGAGCGTGGCGCATATCGCAGCGCTGTTCGCGGTGCCGGATGTTGCGGTACGCCGCGCGCTGAAAATCGCCAACCTTTCGCCGTCACTGCTCGACCTGTTGCGTAATGACAGGCTCGACTACGAACAGGCGAAGGTGCTGGCCCTGGCTGATGACCGCGCGACGCAGGAACGCGTATGGGGCGAAGCCGTCAATAGCTGGCAGCGCCGACCGGACGAGTTGCGCAAGGCCATCACGCTCGCGGCAATCGATGCACGCGAAAGCGCCCTGGCGCGGTTTGTTGGCCTGGACGCCTACGAGGCGGCAGGCGGACGCGTGAGGCGCGACCTGTTCAGCGACGACGCAAACGCGGGATACCTGGAAGATGCCGAACTGTTGCACCGGCTCGCAACGGAACGGCTGATCGAGCTATCCCAGGCGGTCGGAAGGGAAGGCTGGCAATGGATCGAGGCACGGACGCAATACCCGGCGATGGAGATCCTGCGTTGTGGCCGGATCGGCTCGACCACCCGCAAGCCGACGAAGGACGAGAAAGCCGAACTGGCCGCGCTCACCGCAACGACCGACGCCGCTCAGGCCGCGCTAAACGCGTACAACGACGAGGACGGTGAGCCGGACGAAGAACGGGGCGAGCGTCTGGAGGCTGAGGCCACGGCGGCGACGTTTGCCGTGGACCAGTACGCGGAGCGCTTCGAGGCGTTCGACCCGGAAGAGATGAAGCAGGCAGGCGCATATGTCTATCTCGATGACGAGGGCCGAGTCTGTATTGAGCGGGGGCTGGTGCGACGCGAGGAGGCACCGACTGCGCAGGCACGCGCAACGCACGCGGTGAGCGCAGGTGCGGCGCGCGCACCGAAGGAGCGTCCGTTGCACGGAGAGAAGCTGTGCAAACGATTGACCGCGCACCGTACCGCCGCCGTCCAGATCGAGCTTGCGCAGCAACCGACCGTAGCCCTTGCTGTGCTGATGCAGCGCATGATTCCGGTCGTTTTCGATGACGTGTACGGGCGCGCGTATTTGGACTACGCGGTCAGGATCGACGTGCACACGACGCGCGAGGCGCTGGTATCGAATGCCGACGACATGGGCGAGAGCGTGGCCTGGGAGGCACTGGAAGGCGAACGCGAGAAGTGGTCACGCATGCTGCCCAGGCGCGCGGCAGACCTGCTGCCATGGCTGCTGGAACAGGGCGAGGACGTGCTGTCGAATCTCTTCGCGTTCTGCGTGGCGGCGACGGTGGACGGGATCAGCAGCGCAGACCGCCCGCACGCGGTGAACGAGATCTCGAACACGCTTGCGGTGGATCTTTCGCGCTACTGGAAGCCGACGCGCTCCGGGTATTTCGAACACGTGGCGAAAGACCGGATTGCTGCCGTTGTGGGCGAAAGCGTATCGCCCCAGGCGGCAAGCGAAGTGCGCGGCATGAAGAAGGACGCTGCAGCGACGACGGCGGAACTTCGCATGACGGACTCGGGCTGGCTGCCGGAAGTGCTGCGTAACCGGGAGGTACCGGAGCGCGTCACGTACGGCTACCACGAGGATGACGAGGAGGAATACGACGAAAACGGCGACGCCGCTGCAGCCGAAGCGGACGGAGTGTCCGAAGCGCAGGCCTCGCCTGGCGAGGAGGAAGACGCGCCGTACTGAGCGCGCGTCGCGCGCATTCGAGTAGTCCACACGAAGCCGTCCGGATGGAAGTCCGGGCGGTTTTTCATTGCACGTGCGAATGCAGGGTCAAATTACCGGCGCTCATGCCGGTTGGTCTTTTTCGGGGGGCACCGGGTCGAACGGGTTGGGCCAGTACTGTTTGACCTTGGCATCTGCGCGCGCTATGCGTTGTTCGTGCGTCAACAGGTGTTTCTGCTCAAGCGTCAGTTCTGCGGTGAGCCAGTCGTCGGGCAGCTTTGCACCGACAGGCGCAATCGGGCGCCGCTCACGCACCGCGGGGCGCGCGGCCGCCACAGCCGGGGCCACGCCAGTTTCACTGTCGGGCACACCGCGTTCGGCTGCTACCGGGTTAGCCGCCTGCCTTGGCACGTCTGCGGGAGCGCGACTGACTGCCGGGCCAGTTTCCGCCTGTGACGCGCGCGTGAGGCGGGACACGATGCCCCGTTCGCGCCGGATTCTTTTGAGTGTCAGAGCAAAGGTCTGATAGGTGAAGACGAGTCCGGTTGCGGCGAGTTCCTGGATGATCGCGGCGTACCGGACGCCCGAGCGAATGGCACGTTCAACGCTCTCGAACACGTCGCGAAGCTGGGCGGTCTTGGACCGGCCATCGGACGAAGCCGCGAGGGTGTCGAGGCGTTGCGCGCGTTGTACCGCAATCAGGGCGTCCATTTTGAGCGCTCACGTCAGGGGGAACGGACACAGTATGCCGCGAATGATCGAAAGGTGCATCCTATCTGTTAGGTATGCGATCTTTCATGATCCGCAGGCCGTCCAGAAATGATTGAGCGTCGATTCATTATGGTCCATGCGTGATCTATCGACCGGCGCTTGGCTGCGGGGCGAGGCACGACGTATATGTAGACGGAAATGCTGACGCATTTCCGTCTACATATAGCGTGCTCCAAGGGGATACCCCTTGGAGAACCCGGCAGCCGCCGCCAACGAGCGCGCTCGGCGCTGCTTTGCAGACAGACCGGTGGCACGTGCGTCTGGGCGCACCAGGAGTTTTTCACCAAAGGAATTGCATGCGCATCTTCGCAAAGGCGTCGGCGTGCGCGATGTCCGTGAGCACGAAATTGGCGTGCTCCCAGCTGTGCACTTCGGGCTTTTCATGCGCGGGCGGCGACGGGACCCTGGCGACGGCAGTATATTCTCAGCATTGTTCCTGGGGAGTCCGATGAAACTCAATTCTGCAAGAATGCTTGAGATCATGGAGTCGAGCCGCGAGTACCTTGCGGGCGAGCTGGCCAGGCGATTCGATACGTCGATGGTGCAGATCAACGACATGCTTTGCACTCTTGCCGAAGACGGTCTTGTGCGCATGAGCAGTCAGTCATCACGCATCGTCCGCCTTCAACGGCTGTCGTTCGCGCCCCGAACCATTGGCACCGCTTGTATCAGACACGGCTACACGCGCAGCTGTATCCATCCCACCGTTCGCCCGCCAGATGCATGGCGGGTTTCTGGACTACAAGGCTTCGCTCCTGCGCGTGCACAGCCTCGCAATGCTCGTCAGACTCTCACACTGAGCGCAACATGGAACTTGTCGAGCGGGATCACCCCGGGACGGTGAGGCGACATCTGAGTGCTGAAGAAGCTGCAGCTGTGCGGCGGTTCTGCGGCGACGGACAGCAAGTGCGGCCTGAGGACGTCAGACTCGTGGAAGCCGTGCTCGAAGAGATGCACGACGGACGACATGTGCGTCTGTGGCTCGAGTGCGACTGCGTCAGAGCACCCGGTGGCCGGCCGCGGTTGACCGCTCGGATGCGTGAAGACGGCCCGCGTCATTTCGTGCGCATGCATCAATACGGCGAGCACCACTGCGCCCTGGCGTCGTTCCGGCAGACACCGGAGCCGGAAGACGTTGAGCCGGACGATGATTGCGCGCGCCCTGGCCAGCACAATCCGCTCAGACCAGTGGGCGACGCGCTTGACTACCTGGATGATCTGAATGAAGGCGCGGCACGACCGGGCGGCTCGACGGGATCAGGGGGCGGCGTTGGCGAAAGGGGGCGCCGCCTGCCGCGGCTCGGACGCATCCTGCACACGCTTCTTGACGACGCCGGGTTCGCACGGCTGCACGTCGACGCGTTAAATGACAAGTCCAGAACGTGGGAGCGGCTCGAGGCATATGCAGCAGATCAGGCGCTGAGCCCGCAGCTATCACTCTCGCAGATACTCTATTTCAAGCCATGGACACATCTCAACGAGAAGATGACAGAGGTCGACGCCCTGGTATGGCCGAAAAAGAAGGCACGCAGTGCGCTACTGCTGTTCGTCGCCGACGAGCTTCGCGCAGGCGCTGCAATCAAGAAAACGAGCATGGGCGAGTGCATTCTTCGCCCGGAAAAGGGTATCCGCGCCGGAGGCCGCGATCAGCGACTGACGCAGCCCCCTTACTGGGTGCTCGGCGTGGTAGACCGCGATCGCGACGGCAACGCGCGCGTTCGGGAAGCGTTCGCGCAGCATGCGTATTCGTTTGCGCGCCCCGTACCTCTGGACAGCCGGTATGAGCGAGTCACGCTGAAATTGCTGTTCGACGTCATGGCGTGGGTCAAAAAGCACGGCGTTGACGTGACGCTCTGGAAACCGCTCTTTGACCGGGAGGTGAGGCGGACCGACGCGCCGAGCCAGTGGTGCCGCCCCGACTTTGAACTGACGTTCCGATCGGTGGCAGCGGTTGGCGTTGCGGCACGGCTGCACCGTATCGTCATCGAGACGATGGGCGCCGACGATCCTGACTACCTCGAGCGCAAGTTGCGTACTCAGGAAATCATGAAGCGCCGCGGCATTCTGATCGAGCATCGCGTCGCTGATGATGCTGCCCAGAAGGAACGGGACTACGCGTTTTTCCGCAGGGTCGCAGCAAAGATCCTGCATCTCGCCGGTGTTTCGCAGACCAGGCCAGTCTGAACGATTCACGGTGCCCCGTCAGCCGCTCATCTTTCTGATTGATGCTCCGCTTCTTGCCGGCGACTCACGCGCCATCACCAGCGCGACGCCGACCACGACGCCTGGGTAGCGGCCATGCTGGGGGGCGTCAGAGCTTGCCGACCGTTGTGAATATCGTTGCGGCCGTGCGCAATGGTTGACGGCTGCGGGGCGCCCATTACCGAATGCGCCTTTTTCAACATTACCGGGCCAACTGTCAAATCCCGTCTGCTGCCAACCGCGATGGTCGTCCGGCCGATAAATGCGACTAACGGTCTTTCTGCGCCCAACCTCCCAGCATAGGCAGACGGTGCAAAACCCCCGTCTCCAGCAAGTGAGGTAACTGCGGGAGTGGTGTACCTCCTGACGTGTCGGGCTCGTATCGATCCGATGGCCTGACGCTTGGCAGCGAGACGGGCTTCCTGAGCGGCGAGGGCGGAACTGGTCGCGCACGTGCGGCGGCCCGGCGCGCCCGGGCGTCGCTGCCCCCGGCGCGGGACACGCGGCAGGGCGGCCTTTTCTGATCAGGATGGCGCGCTTGCGGAGTGACCGGTGGTGGTGGCCGTGGTGTTCCGCTTCATCCATGACACAGTTACGTCCCTGCTCCCTGTACGAGGACGTCAGATCGCAGATTGGCCGCTCATCAAGTCCGTGGCTTTGCGACCATCAGCGCTCGCCGCCCGGGTCAATTTAAACTTCCGAGGCTTGACGACACCCCGGGTACGGACTGACGGAGGCGGGAAGATGTGCGCTCACAGCGAGATCAGCGAGATTGCGATGGAATCCGCATCGACACGCGCAAGCCGCGTTGCGTATGCGTGTCGGTGGGTGCCAGACTCACTTCGGCACCCATCCGCTCGGCAATCGTCCGGACGATTGCCAGTCCGAGCCCTGAGCCGATCTGCTCGTTACCCGGGATGCGATAAAACGGATCGAACACACGAGCACGCTCGTGCGGCGAGATGCCCGGGCCGTTGTCGGTAACGGTCAACAGCGCCTGACTTCCTGTCTCCCGGACGGCCAGATTGACTCGTCCCCTGTCTGGCGTGTAGCGAATCGCGTTGTCGACGAGATTCTTGATCAGTGTCGTCAGCTCGATGCTGTCGACGCTCACTCGCACATCCGGCCCGTCTTCGACGCCGATATCAATATGCTTCGCTTCAGCAAGTGGCATCAGGTCTTCGAGCACACGCCGCCAGGTCGCGTGGACCGACACCGGTTCCATGGGCCGCGCTGTCTTCGCCTGTATCCGTGCGAGTGCGAGCAACTGCTCGATCAGATTGCGGCTGCGCTCAAGGCCGCCGCGCAGCGTGGTCAGGCGCGCGCGTGCGTCAACAGGTAGATCCGTCTCGCCGAGCCGCTCCGCCTGCAGCGACATCGCCGTGAGTGGTGAGCGAAGCTCGTGCGCTGCGTCGGCGACGAAGCGGCGCTGCGCATCGACCGACTGCGCCACACGTCCGAGCATCCGGTTGATCGCCACGACGAACGGCCGCACCTCGGCGGGCAGGTGATCGGTCTCGACTGGCTGCAGGTCGTGCTCGCTGCGCGCGTCGATTTCGGCCGACAGCGACGCGACCGGCCGCAGCATCTTGCGTACGAGATCGGCGACGACCAGCAGCAGAATCGGCAGCAGGATGATGAGCGGCATCGCTGTCCGCCATGCGCCTTCGCGCGCGGTGTCATCCCGCACGCCCGCATCCTGGGCGACTGCGATACGCTCGCCGTTCGCGAGCGTGTGAATCAGCACGCGCAGCGTCTGTCCGTCCGCATCGAGCGTATGGAAACCGTCCGGCAGCGTCGCTGCACCGGCGAGTCGCCGGTCGCTGGCAGCAAGCGGCGCCCCGTCGCGGTTCAGCGGTTCGACGATCACGCGCGGTACTTCGTCGCTTTCCGGCGTGCGTGTGGCGCTGCCGGTCGGCGAAGCAGGCATCGGCGCGCTCTGACGATCGAGCAGCGTCGCAATCTGACGCAGCACGTCGTCCTGGAATTCATGTGCCTCGACGTACGCCGACGAGAACGAGAAGGCCGCCGCCGCGGTCGCGACGACCAGGATCGCAACCGAGAGCGCGACTGACAGGCGGAACTGGATCGATTCTTTCAGCCGTTTCTTGACACCATCCATCCGACACCTCTGACGTTCTTGATCACAGTGCTGCCGAGCTTGCGGCGCAGCGAGTGGATCAGGACTTCGACTGCGTTGCTTTCGACTTCCTCGCCCCAGCCGTAGATGCGGTCCTCGAGCTCGCTGCGCGACAGGATCGCGCCGGGGCGTACGAGCAGCGCGCGTAGCAACGAAAACTCACGGTTCGACAACTGTACCGGCGTACACTCGCCGACCGCGACTTCGCGTGTCGCCGGGTCAAGCGACACGATGCCGTTGCTCATCACGGGCGCGGCCGAGCCGACCTGACGCCGGATCGCCACGCGAATCCGCGCGAGCAGTTCGGCCATTTCGAAGGGTTTGAGGATGTAATCGTCGGCGCCGCCGTCGAGCCCGCGCAGGCGGTCGTCGAGGCCGTCTCGCGCGGTGATGATGATGACCGGTACCGCGCTGCCCTTCGCGCGGATGCCGGCCAGCACACCGAGGCCGTCCCGGCCGGGCAGGCCGAGGTCGAGCAGGATCAGGTCATAGCGCTGCGCGGCGAACGCGGTCAGCGCGAGCGCGCCGTCCGTGACGCGATCCGCCGCGTACGACGCGTCCTTCAGCGCAGCCTGGACAGCTTCGCCAATCATCGGGTCGTCTTCGACAAGCAGTATTCGCATGCCTCCACTCCACGAGCGATAGCCGGAATCAGCGTCTGTGATTTTCGCATGCGCGTCACGAGGTCTTGCCGGCGAGCGTGTCGAACGTGTGCAGGAGGTCGTCCATCGCGGCAGTGCAGTCGCTCTGCTGCGGGTGGTCGGCGCGCAGCGCTTCGAGCGCGCGGTCGATCGCCTTGTCGAGTACGTGCCAGTCGCCGGCCGCGCGTGGCTTCAGGCCAGCTTCAGCCTCGTCCCATGCGATCTCGAGATCCTTGATGCGTGTCTTGCCGCCAGCCAGGTCGCCCCTGGCAACGAGAACGGACACATCGGTCGCGATCCTGCGGAACTGGGAGAGGTCGCCGAGCTTCGACGCGCTTGCGGGCGAACCGCCCTGTGCGGCGGCGGACGCCGTGGTCGATGCGGCGGCGCTGCCGGTCTGTCTGGAGCAACCGGCAGCGAGGCCGAGCGCAGCGCACACGGAAACGGCAACGAGCAGACGCGAAAGCGTGGTGGGATAACGCATGAAAAATCCTCGATTCGATGGTGAAAGAAACGTGACGGTCACTCGGCGGTCTCGACGCGCGCGCGGCTACTCGCGCCGATCTGCGCGACGGCGACGAGCACGACGATCACGGTGAGGAACAGCAGGCTCGTCGAAGCGGCCCCCATGCCGAACCCGCCGTAGCTGCGCGACTGCGTGAGCAGGTCGCCGAGCGAGGCCCCGAATGGTCGCGTCAGGATGTACGCGATCCAGAACGTGAGAACCGCGTTCGCGCCGATTCGCCATGCTGTGTAGGCCGCAGCCAGCAGGATGCCGAACGACACCGCGCCGAGCGAGAAGCCGAGACCCAGCGCTTCGGTCGCGAGATCGCCGGCGGCCGTGCCGAGCGCGAACGTGCAGAGGATCGCGGCCCAGTAGAACCCTTCGCGACGCGCCGTGTCGATCGCGTCGATCGCCAGGGTGCCCTCGACGCGATACCAGATCGCGAAGAATGCCGCGAGCACAATGGCAAATACGCCCATGCTGATGTAGAGGCTGACACCGAGGCCGTCGGTGAGCAGATCGGTAATCTGCGTGCCGACGACGCTCACGAGCACGACCGTAAGCCAGTAGATCCATGGTGTGTACCTGCGCGTGCGCATCTGCAGGATGAGCGCGATCGCAAGCAGCGACGTCATCAGCGCGCGCGTTGCGCCTTGTCCCCATCCCGCGTTGACCGCGAGAAAGTCGGCACCCGTCTCGCCGACCGTGGTCGACATGATCTTGGTGATCCAGAACGCGAAAGTGATCGCGGGCACCTTGTTGAGCCAGCGTGTCGCCGGTCGATCGGACGTGTAGGTCATACGGCGGCTCCTCGGAAATCGGGTGACGGACCTGCAGTCTGAACACTCAGACTTAGCAGATCCTTAGCCGGGTTCTTCTGGAGCCGCCTCCTGGCTCATACACCGACTGCAGGTGGGCTGTTAGACAGGGGGATATATCGACACTTGGCCCGGTTCGTCACTTTGCGGTGGATCGCTGCCAACGGGCGCTCCATCGCCGGCGCCGGACTTCGGCGATGGCACGTCCGACATGGGGCTTTTCCTCGGGCAGGTCACGTCGCCGCCTGGCGGTCTGGCGAGCAATGACAACGGATGCGGTTTTCTGATCTGTTGCCCCCGACGTAAGCGTTGACGACGTGTGGGCACACTTCGCCAGGGTCGTTCGTCGGCGCCTTACGCCGAATTTGGGAAAAGGTATAGGAGTTCAGCGTTTGACGAAGTCCAGACGTTCGGCAGCAGCCGACCCCATCCGGTCATACGCAACGGATTGCCCGAAGGCAGCTGTCGGAAGGACAGCGGTCATTCCAGGCTTGCCGCCTGCCGCCGCTCCATGCGACGCGCTCACGTAAGGCGATAAACCTTGCGCGCGGTCCCGCGGAACAAAGCCTCGCGTTCGCCAGCGCTAGCGTGCGCAGTCAACTTCTTGAAGGCGTTCCAACCGTTGCTGAATGGATAGGAACCCTTGTCCACCGGGAAGTTGCTCTCGAACATGCAGCGCTCTGCACCGAACGCCTCGATACATGTGTACATCCATGGCTTCCATGTTTTGGCCAAATCGTCCGAGGACGACGGACGTTCGCCCTTTTCAAACTCGAAGCCATTAATGCGCATGCCGAGGCCGCCCACCTTCACAAAGACATTCGGCAACTGGGCGAGCGTACGCATCGAGCGGGACCAGGCATCAAACACTTCTGCGCGCTGATTTGCATAGCTGGCAATCCGGACCACGCCTCCGCAATGGTTGATGATGAAAGGCGTATCAGGATAGGCCTTCGCCAGGTCGAACAGCTCCGGCAACTGCGGGAAGAATAGCCATGCGTCGTACGACAGGCCCAGCGGAGCCAGTTGTGCGACGCCTGCCCGGTAGCCGGAGTCGAGCAGCAGCCCTCGAGGCGCCGCCGACAATGGATTGACGAGCGTCTGGTCAGCATCCCAGGTAACGAGATGTCGAACGCCACGGAACCGACCATCTCCGGCATGCAGTTCTGCTTCGAGAACATCGCGAACCGCCGCTCCCCTGCGAAGATCTGCATAGCCGACCATACCCTTCGCAACCTCCGGCTTGCTTTTTTGCAAAGGCGCCGTGACGCCAGCAACATACTCGATTTCTCCGACCGGGCGCAGCGACTCAGGACCAGACGGGCGATATCGTGTCAGCCCCTGCATGAACACCGACGCGGTGATGTTATGGCCCGTTTGCGCGTCCTGAAGATACTCATCGAGAAGATAGGTCCAGCCCGGACGATCATAAAAGTGATGATGCGCGTCGACGATCGGCAGGTCGGGCTCAAGCGCCGCTTCGGTGCCGGAAGCGAGCCAGTCAGCCCGAACGGAAAGATAGTTGCTGGTTGTACTCACGGAATGCGTTTCCTCTTTTGCGAATGCTTGACGCAGAGTGACAGCGGGGAAAATCAATGATGCTGCGGCAGCGCCAATCAGCTGCCGGCGCCGCGGCGAAGGGCATTTGTTCATTCCTGTTCCCCGCGGCCAAAGGCATAAAGCGACAAGGTCAGCAAAGTCGTGATGCCTAGCACGATCGAAAGACCAATCATGCCGGCCGAGAACGTACCGAAACTGTCCTTCAGATAACCCACCAGGTACGGTCCCGCAAATCCGCCGAGCGCACCAATGGAGTTAATGAAGGCGAGGCCACCCGCAGCCGCCTGTCCGGAAAGGAACCGGGCCGGCAGTGTATAGAAGATCGTGCGGCCCGCAATCGTGCCGATCAACGCCAGCGTAATACCGGTCATGGCCGGAACCAGTTGATGGAAATACGTCGAGACACCCAGCGCAATCGCACCAATCAAAAGCCCTGCGGCGAGATTGGCGATCGGGCCGCCGCGACGATCGACCCGCTTTGCCCACCAGAGCAATGCGATTGTGGCAAAGAAATAAGGCACGGCCGACATCCAGCCGGTCTGCGTCACGCTCATCCCGTGAGCCCTCAGCATCTGAGGCAGCCAGATACCGATGCCGTAAGAGCCCATCGTGAAGCCGAAGGAGATCATCGCAAGAATGTAGGTGCGTACGTCCTTCAACGCTGCGACGAAATTTTTCTTTTTCTGACCGGACGCGCCTTCCCGATCGAACGCGCCTTGAAGAGCTTGCCGTTCCTCCTGGGACAACCACTTCGCATCGGCGGGTTTGTCCGCCAACATTTTCAGTACCAGAAAACCGAGGACACACGCGGGCAGTCCTTGAACGATGAACATCCACCGCCAGCCCGCCAGTCCCAGGACACCGTCCATATGGAGCAGTCCCGCGGACAGCGGACCACCGACGAGCGACGACAGCGGCGTGGAGACGGTGAACCATGCGAGCACGCGAGTGCGATAGCTAGCCGGAAACCAGACCGCGAGAAAAAAGATCACACCCGGAAAGAAGCCGGCCTCACCGATACCGAGCAGCAGCCGGATCACGTAGAAGCTTTTTGGCCCCACGGCGAGCGCGGTTGCCGCTGCGAAAAAGCCCCACGTGATCATGATGCGGGCAAGCCAGCGTCGCGCGCCGAAGCGGTATAGCGCCAGGTTGCTCGGAACCTCGAACACACAGTACCCGGCGAACATGATGCCCGCACCCCAGCCGAATTGGGTGGCGCTCAAGCCAAGATCGTGATTCATCGTCAACGCCGCGAAACCGACGCTGGTGCGATCAAGATAATTGAAGAAATACGCAAGCGCGAGTAGCGGAATGAACCGCCACGCGGCTTTTCTAACCGCAGACTGCTCGACGGTGGAAGCCACCACGCTGCCTGTCGTGGTGTTCGATGAAATGGATGTCATGTCTCGTCTCCAGACGAATCAAGGCGCGCAGAAGGCTCAGTGGCCTCTGCGGCTCGGTGATTCTTTGTGGGTGTTGCAACGTCAGGCGCTGGCGAGTTCGTTCGCCGATGGGTTCGACGCATCGCCAGGCTGAGCGTCCTGACACTTGACGATCCCGGCCTCGGTCAACTGCCTGAGATCCTCCGGCGTGTAGCCGAGACCCGTCAGCAGCGCCTGGGTATCCTGACCCAGCGAAGGCGGCGCCGCACGCAGGTGCAGACGCTCACCGCCAAGCGTCAAAGGCAGCAGCGCAGTCCGCGTCGCAATAGCCTGCCCTGCGCCGCTTGCGTCGGGCGGCAAAGTCACCTCGGCGAGTCCGCCGGTAGCGAGCAGGTGCGGATCATCGAACAGATCCTGCGGTTTCGTGATCGGCGCATACGGCAGTCCGCAGCGCTCGAAGATTGCGCTGATCTCGGCAGCCGAGAACGCTTCCATATGTTTTCGAAGCTGCGGCAACAACCATTCACGGGCCTGCACACGCTGATTGTTGGAAGCGATCCGCTCGTCAGCCTTGAGTTCTGCAAGCCCGAAAGCGTCGCAAAACAGTTGCCATTGCGTATCCGAGACAACCGCGAGGAAGATCTGCTCGCCGTTTTTGACCGAGAACACGTCATAGACCGCCCATGCTGAAATGCGGCTCGGCATCGGTGCCGCGGCCTTACCGGTCACCGCGTACTGCATCATGTGCTGGGCGACGAGAAATACATTGTTCTCGAACAGTGCGCTCTGTACTTCCTGACTACGTCCCGTGCGTTCGCGTTGAGCCAGCGCTGCCATCGCACCGATCGCGCCGAACATTCCACCCATGATGTCGTTGACACTCGTCCCTGCTCGCAACGGTCTGCCGTCGGGTCCGGTCATATAAGCGAGGCCGCCCATCATCTGCACGACCTCGTCGAGCGCGGTGCGATGATCGTACGGGCCGGGCAGAAAGCCCTTATGCGACACGTAGACAAGACGCGGATTGAGCCTGGACAGCGCGGCGTAACCGAGGCCGAGCTTATCCATCGTGCCGCTCTTGAAGTTTTCGCTGAACACGTCCGCCCCGGCAAGAAGCTTGTGAACGATCTCCACGCCGCGGGGATCTTTTACGTCGACCGCGATACTCTTCTTGTTGCGGTTGAACGTGCTGAAGAAGCCCGCACCGGAACCGCGCAAAAGACGTGTGCTGTCGCCGGAAACAGGCTCGACCTTGATCACTTCCGCGCCCAGGTCCGCCAGCACCATGCCGCATGTCGGCCCCATCACCATGTGCGTCATCTCGACGACGCGTACGCTGCCATACGGCAGATTCTGGTTTGCTTGCACGTCGCTCATTGCGCTACTCCAGTCAGGCAGCCTTCCGGTTGCGGCGCGCTGGGCGCGCGGCCATCGGCATACGCGAATCCCTTTGGAAGACCCGCGTCCTGCACGTGTCCATATAACGCTTCGCCAGGCAGTGCCTCCGCGAGAATGGCGCGCGCGGCAATGAGCCTGTCGATGTCCACACCGGTGTCGTAGCCCATCGCTTCGAGCAGAAACGCCAGATCCTCGGTCACGATGTTGCCGGTGGCGCCTGGCGCATAAGGACAGCCGCCCAGGCCGGCCTGACTCGAATCAATTGTCGTCACACCGACCTCGAGCGCGGCGACGACGTTCGCTAAACCCTGTCCGCGCGTGTTATGGAAATGTGCGCCGCCAGCCTTCGCGCCGAATTCCGATTGCAACCGACGGAACAGCCGGCGAACCTGTGCCGGATTCGCATAGCCGCTGGTATCGGAGAGGCCAATTTCGTCGACGCCGCTCTTGGCCATTGCCTGGCACATGCGCATCGTTTGATCGTCGCTCACGGTGCCCGCAATCGTGCAGCCGAAGGCAACGGAAATGCCTGCCTCGATTTGCACGCCCGGAAACTGTTCGTTGCGAAGCGCGACGATATTGCGGACTTCTTCGATCATCTGCTCATTGGTTTTCCGGATATTGGCCAGCGAATGTTCGTTGGTCACCGAAACGGGAAGCGTCACCTTATGCACACCCGCTTCGAAGGCGCTCTGGCTTCCACGAAGATTTGGTGCGAGAACCGCGACGTGCAGATCCGGGATTGAGAGGGCATGCACCACGACTTCGCGGATGTCAGCCATCTGCGGCAGCAACTTCGCCGGCACGAACGATCCCACTTCGATTTCCTTGATTCCCGCAGCCGCGAGTGCGGAAATCCATCGCAGCTTCGCAGCAGTGGGCATGACGCTCTTGATGCTTTGCAGACCGTCGCGCGGCCCGACCTCGCTGATCAGCACCTTCGGACTTGAAGTGCTCATATTCGGCCCTTAGTTCTGTCAGACAGACCAATGTTTCGTTAGAGAGAACTATAGGCGCATCCAAACACCCGCGAAAGCGGGGTAAACCCACGGATAGAACTTGAGTTCTGTCAGATAGAACGATACGATGCCACTTATGATCAAGACGACCAAACACGCCGTGACCGCTGATGCCCTTTCAACGCCTGAGCCATCCGACACTGCCAATGACAGTTCCAGCGGCGTAGCTGTGCTCGACCGTGCGTTCGCCATCCTCAACGCGTTCGGGCCGACCGACGACCAGTTGACGCTTACCGAACTCTCGCGGCGCACGGGGTTGTACAAAAGCACGGCCTTGCGCCTGCTGGGCGCGCTGGAGCATGGAGGCTTCATCCGAAAAATGAGTGACGGGCAGTACGGCGTCGGCCACCAGCCACTACGGCTCGCCGCGCTCTATCAGCGATCCTTCCAGGTCGGTCCCGTTATCGAGCCGTTGCTTCAGCAATTGAGCCGCGACCTGGGGGAAACGGCGTCGTTCTATGTGCGGCAGGGCGATCATCGACTGGTGCTGTATCGTGTCGAGCCGACGAGGAGCGTGCGTGTGTCAATTCGCGTCGGCGAAGAGTTCCCGATCGACAAAGGTGCCTCCGGCAAGGTGCTGCTCGCTTTCACTGAGGCACAGGATCCTCGCTGGAGCGAAGTGCGCGACGCTCTTTGGGCGGCGTCTTTTGGTGAACGCGATCCCGAAACCGCTTCGACGTCCGTCCCCGTGTTCGACTCGACTGGCGAGTTGGTGGGTGCGCTCACGCTGTCGGGACCGAAAGAGAGATTTGGTACTCCTTCGACCCTCGACGCGGCCGTTGCGGCTTTACTTGTCAGTGCAAAACGCGCGACCGTTGCGCTCGGCGGCAAGGGTGGTCGATACGATGCCAGCATCGCGGAATTTGCTAATAGAAGCTGAAGTGGGGACGCTCACGGCGGTCGCTCGTGAATGGTCGACCGCTCGCATTGAATTGCCGAACTGCCATGTCAAGCCCGGCGCGATTTCGGGGACGATGGTACTGGTACTGCGACCCGCGCCCACAAGTGCTCGTCCAGATTCCCGGCCGACCGGTCAGGCCTAGTGGCACGAAACGGGACGCTACCTGCGCGCTCGTTCGCCGCCAGGCGGCGGAGTAACTGTTTGCGGCCTCGGGTCGAAAGGCCGCGAACGCTACCAAAGCTGACGGTCAGGCAGGCAGAGCTAAGGTCTGTTTCTGGCCGAGACCAGCAGTTCGCCGTACGACTGTCGGTAAGCAATGGGGCTACCCCGCGACCGCTGCGAACCGGGCGCGGGCCGACACTGCTGCGACGACGTCGCCCCAACAGCCCTGGTTGGCTGACCGGTGGCGTGATGACAATGCGCCGCCGCACCGCGGGCATCCGCGATGCCTGGCCGGCTTGGATGCGTTCCAGCCAGCACGTGCGGTTCGGACTGAGCCGCGCGCGCCTGCCATGGTGACGGGTACACCCTAGCAAACAAACCGCCGACAGGGCAGCCAAAGCATTCATCGCGTGTCGCCCGGCGTCCGGTCCATGCATCGCGCCTCGGATAAAATGCCGGGACTGCGACACTGGCCGAAATGCCTCACGAGCGCGGCGTAGCGCTGAACGTCGACGGCAACGGCGGCGCGGAAGAACTGCATCGCGGTTGCCGCATACCGCACGGACATACCATGAAATTCGATCATCCCGATCCCGAACTCAACAATCCGTTGACTGACGAAGAACTGGAATTCCTCGAACGCTTTCTTTCGGGCAATGCCGTCTGCGACGACGCGATGGGTGCGGTCATGTTGCATGGATTTCTGACTGCCGTCATCTCCGGACCGAACGCGATCATGCCGGGCGCGATCCTTCCGTGGATCTGGGATGCCAGGCACGCAACCCGTCAACCCAGATTCCTGTCGGCAGGCCGGGCTCGCAAGGTCACAGGACTGATTTTTCAATACTGGAACGACATCAACGACACCCTGAATCAATGCCCGGACCTGTTCGAACTCCCGCTGCACGCGAGCGTATACGAGGGCGAAGAGGTTCCTGTCCTCGACGAATGGTGCGAGGGGTATTGCAAGGGCATCGACATCGACCGGGAGGCCTGGGAGCCGCTGATCGAACGGCACCCCTGGTGGTTCAATATCATCCTGCTGTTCGGCACCGCCTCCGGATACGAGGAGGTGGCGCGACGGGACTACACGGTCGGGCAACGCCGGTCGTTTGTCCTCCAGCTCGCAGCATCGGTACTCAATATCCATCGCTACGTGTGTGAGGAATGTCGGAGATCGCTGGAGCAGGGCGAGCAGCCAGGTGCGATTCCGGCGGGTTCGTTGTCGAAAGCCAAGCCGGCGACGCAGATCACCGCGAGGAATCGGGCCGCGCGGGACGGGAGCGTGTCCAAAGATGTGTTCCTCGTGGATTCGATCGGTCGACTGACGGACGACGCGTTTCACCCGCTGGCATTGTCCCCGCTGGCTACGCGCATCACGCGTGGCGGCACGTCTGTCGATGCGCACATCTATCGCGCCGGCGATGAAGGTCGCGACGGCTGGATACTGGAAATCATCGACGCGTCCGGGACGTCCACCGTCTGGGACGAGCCGTTCCCGACAGATGGGGCCGCGCTGGCCGAAGCATTGAGCACGATCAACATGCACGACATCGCCCCCGGCAGCCGGTGACGGACCGTGCCCGCGTCGTAACGCTGAGCGCGCCCGCACCCGGACGGGCCTGGCGTTGCGCGCCGTGAACGGATGCGTTGCCCGGCGATGTCATGTGACGTGCTGCCAAACAATCCGTCCCAGGACCAGGACCGGTCATTTTTCCCACGGCGCAGCAGATACGTGATCGTTTCCGTCTACATTTGAAACCGGGCCTTCCCCATCAACTGTCATGTCCTTGACCGATACCGATCGCCTTTCGCCAAGAATCACACCTGCTGGCCACCTGCTTGCCGCGCCGGACGTCGAGGCGCCTGTGCTGCCCGATGACGTACCGCTGGGCGTGGTTTTCGCGCGCGGCGCCGGTCACGGGCTGCTCTATCTGGGAAGCTCTACCATCGGGCGGGCATTGCCGCCCGCCTGGGCGTGGTGGCGAGAACTAGGAGCCCGCTATGTCACGGCCCTGTGCACTACGACGGAAAGTGGGGAAATCGCGGTCGCAGAGCCAGACCCAACGGAGCTCGGCACACTGATCGACGACGCGCCACCCATGACGGGCGCTGAATATCTCACGCCGGATGTTCTGGCGGCACTGTGGAGCGAAATCGATGGCGCCCTGCGCGACGAGCTCGCTGAATCGGGAGAGTCACTTCAGGCATTCCTCAGGTCGCGTCATCCTGCATGGAATCTGGTGGGCCGGGTTCACTTCAACCTTGCCGAAAACCGCAAGGATCCCGAAGCACCTTTCGCGTTCCTGGCTACATACGCTGCGCGCCTGTCGGCCCATGGCAAGACGCAGCATCAACCCCTTTCGCGGGCGCTCGAAGAGTTCTCCGGTGCGCGCAACAAGGCACAGCTTCTCTCCCTCCTGATGCCGGTCCAGCGTGCCGCTGAACGCTGCGACTGGTTGCGCGCGATGGTTGAATCGCGCGAAATCTACCACCCGTTGCGCTGGATGCCGGCCGACGCGTTTCGCCTGCTCTCCGATTTGCCGGCCCTGGAATCGGCCGGCATCATGGTTCGACTACCGGCGAGCTGGGCCGCGGGACGCCCCGCGCGGCCCGCGGTCAGGGCGAGCGTCGGGACGCGGCCTCCGTCACGCCTGGGCAGGGAAGCACTGCTCGACTTCAGGATGGAGGTGTCGCTCGATGGCGAAGCGTTGAGTCCGGCCGAGATCCGGAGTCTGCTCAAGGGGGCCGACGGCCTTCAGTGGATTCGCGGGCGCTGGATCGAGGTGGACACGAAGAGGCTGGGCCGCCTGCTTCAGCGCTTTGAAGGTCTGGAAAACGCCGCGCAGGCGGGACTGCCGCTGAACGATGCGCTGCGTCTTCTGGCGGGCGTCTCCGGTGATGAAGATGACGCGTTCGGCGAGCGCGACTGGTCGCAGGTCGTGGCTGGCGACTGGCTTTCACAGATGCTGCAGCAGTTGCGCCAGCCGGAAGGGCTGGCGCAGGTCGATCCGGGTCCCGATCTGAAAGCGCAGCTTCGACCGTACCAGCAGGCCGGTGTGCGCTGGCTCTACCTGCTCAGCCAGCTCGGGCTCGGAGCGTGTCTTGCCGACGATATGGGTCTCGGAAAGACGATGCAGGTCCTCTCCCTGCTACTGATCCTCAGGCGCGACCCGGTCGACCCGCGCCCGAGCCTGCTGGTCGCCCCGGCGTCCCTGCTGGCAAACTGGGCCGCGGAAGCGGAGCGTTTCGCGCCGGGCCTGCGCGTGCTGGTGGTGCACCCGTCCATGACGCCTGCCGACGAACTGCGCGCCCTGGACAGCGCCCGGCTCGCGCAGACGGACCTCGTTATTACCAGCTTCGGCTCGCTGCTGCGCCAGCCCGTTCTGGAAACAATGCAATGGCGCGTCGCCATTGTCGACGAGGCCCAGGCGATCAAGAACCCCGGCGCGCGGCAGACGAAACAGGTGAAGAAGCTTCAGGCCCGCTCACGCATCGCCCTGACGGGCACCCCGGTGGAAAATCGCCTGTCGGATCTGTGGTCCATTTTCGATTTCACGCATCCCGGCCTGCTGGGCTCGGCGAAGGACTTTGCCGGTCTGACCCGGCGTCTGGCAAAAGCCGAACATTTCGGCCCGCTTCGCACTCTTGTGCGGCCCTACATCCTTCGTCGCCTGAAAACAGACCGGCGTGTCATTACCGATCTCCCGGAAAAAACCGAACTCAAGGCGTGGTGTCACCTGAGCCCCATCCAGGCCGCCCTGTACGAACGCGCGGTCAAGGACCTGGCTGCGGCGCTCGATGGTACCGAGGGCATTGAACGTAAAGGGATCGTATTAAGCTACCTGATGCGGTTCAAGCAGATCTGCAACCATCCGTCCCAGTGGCTTGGCGATGCGGCGTGGCAGCCGGAAGCCAGCGGCAAATTCGCGCGGTTGCGCGAACTGGTCGACGTGATCGCAGCGAAACAGGAAAAGGTGCTCGTGTTTACGCAGTTCCGCGAAACCACGGAGCCCCTGGCTGCCCACCTCGGCTCGCTTTTTGGCCGGGAAGGTCTGATTCTCCACGGTGGAACGCCCGTCGCCAAACGCCGCGAACTCGTCCGGCAATTCCAGGAAGATGAATCGGTTCCGTTCTTTGTGCTTTCGCTCAAGGCGGGCGGCGCGGGGTTGAATCTCACTGCCGCCTCCCACGTGATCCACTTCGATCGCTGGTGGAATCCGGCGGTCGAGAATCAGGCGACGGACCGGGCATTCCGCATTGGCCAGCGCAGGAATGTTCTGGTACACAAGTTCGTTTGCCGGGGTACGGTCGAGGACCGGATCGATCAGTTAATCGAAACAAAGCAGCAGCTGGTGAAGGATGTGCTTGAGGGCGGCGCGGAGCTGCTGCTGACCGAGATGAGTGACCGCGAACTGCTCGATCTGGTCAGGCTCGATATCCATTCCGCGCAGGCAAACTGATCAGGGAGAGGAACGCCGATGGCTGACTACGGTGGATGGAAACCCTACGTCCCGGTGGCCGAGCGCAGAAAGCAGGCGGAGCAACTGGTTGCGAAAGCGATCAAGTCCGGCAAGACGCTGTCGCCCATCGCACCCTATCGAGGGGCCATTGCGAAGACCTTCTGGGGCAAGGCATGGTGCGATAACCTTGAGCACTACAGTGACTACGCCAGTCGCCTGCCACGCGGTCGCACCTATGTGCGCAATGGTTCCGTGATCGATCTTCAGATTTCGACGGGCAGGATCCGCGCACAGGTCATGGGGTCCAGCGTGTACGAGATCGAAATCGATGTCACAGCCTGCCCGGAAAAACAGTGGCGGGCGTTGAGTGTCGAGTGCGCATCGTCGGTTGACTCCATGGTCGAACTGCTGCAGGGCAAGCTGTCGGCTGCGGTGATGGGCCGCATCTGCAAGCCGGGCAGCGGGCTCTTCCCCGCGCCGAAGGAGATCAAACTCGGCTGCAACTGCCTGGACTGGGCGGCGATGTGCAAGCACGTCGCCGCCGTACTCTATGGCGTCGGCGCGCGGCTCGACCAGCAGCCAGAATTGCTCTTTACGTTACGTGGTGTCGACCCTGGCGATCTCGTTAGCAGCACCGGTGCGAACCCCTCCGGTGCAGGAGCCGGCCCGGTGTCCGGCAAGGTACTCGACAACGTGGACCTGGGGGATGTGTTCGGAATCGATATCAATACGGAGCCCTTTGCCGATGCGCCCCCGGTCCGGAGCAAGCGCACGCGCAAGGAAGCCGCCTCGCAAACAGAACGCACACCGAGGTCGACGGCGTTGAAGTCGTCTACGATTGCGAAATCGACACAAAAAGGCAAGGTCGCGCTGCCAGACGTGAAAGCCAGTGCTTCCGCCGTGAAGAAGCCAAAGGGTAAAACCGACCCCGGTGTTTCGAAGGCGACTCGTTCGGCTGCATCACCAAAGCCCACTGTGCGTGCGCCCGCTGCATCGAAAACCGCTAAACGCCGCGGGTGATGTCTGCGGCGACGCGTCACCGCCTGGTCCGGCGACTGATCGCGCTCTCGAAGTTTGCAACTGTTACGGAAAGCACTGTGTCGAACAGCGCAACTTCAGTCATGCGAAGGGAAACTGTTCACCGAATTCGCCGATATGGCAAAGATGCGATGCACCACTACTCGCGCCATCCTGCCAGCAGTGCAACTGGATGGCCGGAGGTTCGAGCAACGACGCGGGATTCGCATTTGGCTGGAGTCGCAATGCAATCTGCGTTGTCGTAACTTGGGCAGGTCAACACGGGTACGGCGCCAGGACGCGCGTGCAACGCGCGATGAACGTGCCCGGTGACGATGCGCTCAACGTTGTGATGTCCGGATAGAAGAAGTCGCAAGGCGTCAGTCGTCTGCATGCCGAAAAGTTCGAGATGGGGGATGCCGGTGCGAAACGGCGGATGACGCATGGATGACAACCGGTCGGTTCACGTATTCGACGAGCTCGCGTTCCAGCCACAACTGCGCCGCCGGACCGGTTTCACCGTGGCGGGAGCCTGGGACTCTTGTGTCTATCGCAAGGATGCGCACATAGCCGACATCGACGCCGAAAATTGAGTCCACCCGCGCATGTTAGCCGCGGTTGATTGTCGAGCGCGCCGCGCAGACATCTGCGGTCATCGTTGGTTGCCGGGTAAGACCATATTGGGGTGCGTCAACTGCGCCAGCAGTTGCAGCATTTCGTATTCTTCCGGGAGACCCTCGTCCGTGAGATCTCCGGTTATCAGGACGAGCCGAGGCTCTGGATTCAGGCGGTTCGATCCTGTGGCCGCTGTAGCGAACGCCGCGCCACCGCCGTGCTCGCAGTAGAGATGTTAGAGCGGACCTAAATGGCTGGCGCCGCGCCAGTAGCGCAACCGCGGGGCCGAGGCGCCCCGCGTTTTCTCCCTTTCGCGTGAGCTACCCGGACGCGATGGTCTGCTTCCGTCCTCAGACGCTAAATCCCGCAACTCGCCTCATCTGGCGCGACACTGCGCTGCCAGAGCCTTGCGCATCGAATTGTGCGCGAAGGCTCGCGTCTGCCTTGCGGGTCACGCCGCGGTGCATGGCCACAATTAAAGCGAAAAGGGCGACGAGAAACATCGGGGTGGCAAACATCGTATTGCTCCCGGATGTTGGAACCGGGTATGTGTTCGGCGATGGTCGTGTGCGATCGCGTTGCACTGTCGTCGGAGATCGCGGTCCCATCCCCTCGCGTGACCCCGCCAAGGCCTTCACGATGCCCGGATTGCGTCGGTCGGGACCAGGTGCAGTTCCCTCAAGGCCATGCGCCGCCCACGTGAATCGCGTCTGTCTCTGCGTAGACTGTCATCCACCGGAGTACCGGTCACCGTAAGGCTCCCATAAATAATATTTCGCAATATGACATATGCAGGTGCGCGGCTCAACGACGAGGATGCCGAAATCGACTCGCAACGGATGGCTGGGACTGTGTTTGTCTATGTGCTGACGCTCTGGGTCGATGAACTGATCTTCCTGCATGCCGCGTTTCCGCGTTGGGTGGAAGTGGACCTATCTTCCGACTGGCATCCGGCTTTTGAGTACGCTGTTGCTGGGCGCGGACGGCGCGATTGGGCTGCTGGTCTCCGCCTTGCTGGTCGATTTCTTTCATTACTTCCCGAACGACCCCGTGCGGGCAATCGCGGGCGCGATCTTCAGTTCGGCCGGCCCGTACGCGGTCCGTCGCCTCGCCCTGGAACGCTATGGCCTGAAGGCGTCGCTGACGAATCTCACGCCAAGGCGCCGTATAGTGCTCGCGTTTGCTGTCGCACTCACGAACTCGACGCTGCATCATCTCTGGTTCGCAATGACGGGCAGTACGCAGGACATCCTGCAGAGTTTCTTCACGATGTTTGTGGGCGATCTGCTGGGCGCGCTGATTCTCGTCTATATCGTGAAGGGCACGCTTGCCCTGCTGCCCAGGCATCCCAGCCAGTCCTCACGCACGACCGACGGCATGTTCAGGATCCGGCTAGCCCTTGATCTCGCCTACAACAACCGCCTGGCTTGACGGCAGATATGGGGCGCACGGCCCGTCCGGGCTCGAACAGGGCCGTTGAAGGCTCTCACACTTGCGGGATTGAGGGCGTGAGTCGGGGCAGGCCGCCCAGCATTGAGTGCGCCTAGCGGTCGTCGCGAATCGCGACACTGCAGCCTGGGTGCAACACAACGTCGAGACGCACGATGGCGACAATCGTACATAGCGCCACGAGACGGGCTGCGATTGCGCCTCATCGCAACCCCTTCGTCACGCTAGCGTGGAGCCTGATTGTTATATGCATTCGTTAGTGCAACGTGAATGCTGAACATCCCGTTCGTGAGGCGGGAATCGCCTGGCCGTTTCGGGAGCAAAGCCAGCAATCCCTTCATCGCATACAGCATGATTAGCGTGCCGGCGAGGTCGCCCACAAACATGCTGAACAGGCTTTCGAAGAAATGCTCCGTCGCACCGGTCAACGCAAACCAGAGGTGATGTAACAGCGGATTCGCGACCGAATACGCGACGGCGAGCACAAGAAGCCGGGTCGGCGTGAGATTCGTCAACGATGCGCGCAAGCCGTAATACTCTCTCGCGAACCTGTAGACCAGATACGGAGCGGCTGACCCAAGTATCGCGCCAGCGATCGCTCTCACAGGGTCATGCGGGAACCAGTAAAGAAAATCCGTTAACAGACCAGCAAGCAGCAAGCCAAGGAAACCGTCGGCACCAACCAGTAGCGTGCTCAAAAGCCGTATGCCGGAAGGAAGGAATATCCAGTTGATGCCCCGTACAAACGACGTATGCGCAAACACCTCCTGATTGATCCAGAGTGACGCCACAAACGCTATCAGGGTTGCCGCGATCGACCAGAAATGTATACGTAAGCTCAACATTACGATGAACTCCCTTTCCCTTCGGACTATGACTGGCCAATCATAGCGCCCGCGTGTGGTTCTGCGAAATGCATCTCCAACAGTCTATGCGCAAACTGAAGGTTAGTGCCCGGGTCGCTATGCTGACCGCTGCGAATCTCGCGACGCGTGAAGTCATCGCAACCAGAGACAACATCGGGGAGTTGCGCGAGAGGAGGGGCATCATCGCGGATGGCATGGTTATCATCATGCCGGTGATTACGCAGTCCGCAGGGTTCTATCATGATGGTATTCGCGGCCACAGCATGCTGCGTGTCGTTGGAGGAAACAGGTACGCCGCGTGCTGTCATGCATGCGTAATGGCTTCGAATCTGGGGCGCAAATGGAAATCGATACCACAGGATGGTTCCCATTGGACGACTATGCGCCGGCCCGTGAGGGCTGGTACGAAGTCAGGCTCACGACCGGAGATACGGCATTCTCCCGCTTTATCGACGGACATTGGACGGAGCAACCCGTGGTTCTGTTCACGCACTGGCGTGGTCTGAGTGCGGATCCGGGGGACTCGGCCGACAGCGAGCACATGGACGCGCAGGCTGCCGCCGCACAGGGCGTACGAGCGGTGTGGAACGCGTTTTTCCCCGTAGTGGGGGATACGCATCCACTCAAGAAATAGCTGCTGTCACTTGCCCATGCAGCAGAGCCGTCATTTGGGCGAAATCGATGCATGGCGCACGAACAGCCTGAATTTCCAGAGAATGATCCGATCTGGGCAGAAGCAGGGTGCTCGAAGCAAGCATCCGCGCGAGGAGACGCGCGCAGGGAAAGAAGAATCCTCAAGATCTTCCTCTATGGTGCGACGAACTGATCTTACCCCGGGGGGGGAAGGGGAACCTTGAGCGTCATTCGTTGTAGACGCACCTTCTACTCGCATTACGAATTGCGTCGTTCACGTTGCCGAAACTCAGAAGGTGTCAGGGAGAATCGCCGCCGGAAGATCTTTGCGAGACGATCCCCGTTTGTCCAGCCGCAACTTTTCGCGATTCTGTCGATTGAGAAATCGGTCTCTGCCAGCATGCGCGAGGTCAGATCAAGTCGTGCCTGCAGCAGGTACTCGGAAGGCGTGACGCCTATCTCCTGTTTGAAGCATCGAAGGAAATTGCGCTCGCTCATAGCCGAGATGTTGACCGCGTCGCTTACAGATATCGGCCGATTGCAGTTCTCCTTAAGCCAGCGAGCGGATGCACGGACCTTCTCAATTGCAGTGTCAGCTCGCGCGTCAGCTATTAGAGGGGTAAGCGTTGCAAAACCATTTCCAGAGAGCTTGCGTGAGATGTCTCTCACTGCTTCCGGACCGAGATCCCATCCGATAAGCGCAAGAGCCGTCTTGGTCGGTTCATAGCGATTTCCCCGGCTGGTCGGAATTTTTGTGGGAGACGCATCAGAATCGAGTTGAAGCAGACCGCTGTGGTACGAGTCGGGACGGAGCTGCATCATGTCGATCAGATCCGCCGCCTTTCCAATTCCGGAAACGATTTTCGTTGCCGGAATGGTGACCCGAAGCCATTGTCGGACACGCTCGTCGCGCGTCACTTCGGTCAAGTCGCTGCCGTCCGCGATAAATAGTGCATCAAAGCCCACACTTTTCGTCGTGTCGCATTCCTGTGTCCACACGTTGACAGAGGACGAGCACTCAACATCGCCACCCTGTGCGGAATATAGCTTGACGTCATAGAGTAATCCGCCATTGCATTGTTGCTTCGCGATTTCATTGGCGAGCTGAAAGATCTCAGGAACGACTCCGATCGAGAGTAGGGAAAAGCCTCTGTAGAGCAGCACGCCGATGCTTCTCGTGGCTCCGGATTTCGGCCCTCTCGCGCCAGAAACGACATTTCCCCTCTCAGCACCCCCGGCACCGATGTCGCCCATCTTCATCCCTCTACTGTTATCAGGTGCTTGAAATTGATATAACCTGTGACGATGACTTAATTTTCATCGCGATGCATCATACATGGGCTACTAAATTCGTCGGATGCTTGGCCGATCAGACCAATATATTGGCGGTTTAAACCACATGCATTGCAACGGGTGCTATCTCGCTGGAATATCTACTGTCTGCACAACAGTGTGCCATGCGATGTGCATGACGAAACTGCATAGTTTTGGCGGAAACGGATAACGTATTGGCTGGTATGAATCACGTGCCTCGGTGGATTTCATGGCATAGTCAGAGAAGAATCGGAAAGTTGGAATCGTAGAAGACCATCAGGAACACACAGAGAAAAAGGATGTCCTTTCGCCTTGGGAATACTGGCCTTCGTGACGTTAAAGTATTCGAGCCCCAGATTGAAGCCCGATCAACAGGCGCGTTCTTTAGAAGCTTTGATCAGGACTGGTTCAATGCGAACGTCTCCTACGGGTATCTTTTCACTCATGATGAGCAGGCTGTTTGCCCCCATAATGCGTTGATCGGACTGACCTACCAGGTTCAAAATCCGCGCGGCGTTGTTTTGAGAGTGCTCTCCGGCGAAATATACGCCGTGGCTCTCGATCTGCGTCGTACGTCAGTTGCTTTTGGGCGATGGGCGGGCGAGTCCCTGTCAGCATCAAACTGTCGCCAGCTCTGGATACCGCCAGGATTCGCGCATGGGTACATCGTTCGATCAGACGTCGCGGAGGTGCTTTCAAAGGCATCCTCGGCGCGTCTGCCTGATTCGGAGCGCACGATTTGCTGGGATGACGCAGATCTCAACATCGATTGGCGTATTGCGGGATTGCCTGTCACAGACAGGAGGCAGCGCAATTGTGTTGACTTTAATGTTGCGGAGTACTTTTAGCACAATGAGTCCGCAGCGCGTGACGACCGATCGGTACAAAGGCGTGTTTAAGCTGCCAATTCCTGGACGGTGCGTTCCCGTTGGAAAGCGATCGTTAAGCGATCACTCATCCATGACTACAAGCTCTACGATATGAGCCATTCAATCGATATCGCGAAAATAGCCAACCATGACTCGCGATCGGGTGCAGGCGCGTGTCCTGAAGTCGCACGCGACGCGCAGTTCGATAAATTCAGCGCTGTAGAGGTCTCTTGCGCGGCACTCTTTGAGCGTTGGTGTACGGAGCGTAATGTGATTCCACTTGCGTATCTGATGCACGTATGGCCGATCGCTAGACCAACAGACCTGGAGATTCGACAGGTCGGCGACTCGATGGCGGAACTCTTGCGCGGACACGCAAACGTTCTCGACGTCGAGGACAAGATGCTGATTAATATTACACTCTTGTCGGTTCAAGCTGTGTTAGATATTTAACGTCGGTCAGGTATTAGAGGCACGCATGGCAGGAGGCTTTGACTAGGCGCTATCACGCGTCTCTGGGCGGCATACCATACCAAATCTCGGACCCGATTGAAGCGTGTACGTAAGAAATGATGTTTGATCAACCCCTTTCCCCGAAAGTTGCTCGATACCGGGGAGACCGAACGCAATGGAAATTTCAGGAAAAAACTCTTCCTTCAGCTTCCGTATTCCCGAAAATGAATTCGACGATTCAGTCTATGTGGCTCACTATTCGAGAGATCTCTACGTCTTGCTCTCTCGCATGGACTCGGAAGCAATGGTAGTCGCCTTCGAGATACCGAGAGTCAAACTGGCGAGGAGTCGTCGGTTGTCAAGTGAAGCACTTGTGAGAACCGCGATCGGACAGGGAATTAGGGATGGGGTGTTTGAGTCGGCCGGTAGCTCATGGCGGGAGTTCGACCTGGACTCGCCAACATGGACTGGTGATCTCCTGGCAAGCGACCTTCCATAGCCGTCACGGCACTTCTAGGCGAACGCGCCGTGCTGTATGGAATCACATCATTTGACTGCTCGGAGCACGCATCGCGTAGCACGGACCGCTGCTCAGCGCATGCAAGGGAGCGAGAGACGCTCCTTCGGAGAGCGGCTTGTTCACGTGGACGTCCGCTCCGCATTCCAGACCTGAGTTAATTACTGGAGCGGCCCCCTGAATCGCCGGACACAGTCTCCCGCTTAAACTAACGGGTAGGCATAAGACTGTGTTTTTGACTAACACCAGGCAGGAAGTGATGGAAGTGTTGACGGGCCCCGAGCGTCGGCGGCGCTGGACGGCGGAGCAGAAGCTGGCGATGGTGCGGGAGAGCCTCGAGCCGGGGAAGTCGGTTTCGATGGTTGCGCGCCAGCACGGCGTGAATCCGAACCAGTTGTTCCACTGGCGCAAGCTGTACCAGGACGGGAGCCTGTCAGCGGTCAAGGCTGGCGAGGAGGTGGTTCCGGCGTCGGAGCTGGCCGATGCACTCAAGCAGATTCGTGAGCTGCAACGGATGCTCGGCAAGAAGACCATGGAGAACGAGATTCTCCGCGAAGCAGTCGAGTATGGCCGTGCAAAAAAATGGATAGCGCACTCGCCCTTGCTGCCGGAGGACGACCAGTGAAGCTGGTTTGTGAAGTTCTCGGCGTGTCGCGCTCGAACGTATCGGCAAGAATGTCGCGTCCGGCGACATGGCGCGATGGCCGTCAATCGAAGCAGACCGACGATGCGACCGTGCTCGAGGAAATCCGCCGTGTCGTCGGCGATTTGCCCAGCTATGGGTATCGACGGGTTTGGGGCACGTTGCGCAACGAACGCGTTGCGGCTGGGCTGGTGCCGTTCAATGCCAAGCGAGTCTATCGCGTCATGCGCGCACACGGGCTGCTGATGGAGCGTCGACCGATTCCACCCCGGCCGCAACGCCGGCACGACGGAAAGGTGGCTGTAGCGCGCAGCAATCAGCGTTGGTGCTCGGACGGCTTCGAGTTTCGCTGCGACAACGGCGAGCCGCTGCGCGTGACGTTCGCGCTGGACTGCTGCGACCGTGAAGCGATGAGCTGGGCGGCCACGACGGCGGGCCATAGCGGCGACATCGTGCGCGACGTGATGCTGGCTGCGGTGGAAAATCGCTTCGGCAATGCGCTGCATACGCCATCCGAAATCGAGTGGTTGAGCGACAACGGCTCGGGCTACACTGCCGACGACACGCGGAGATTTGCAGTGGGCATAGGCCTGAAGCCATTGACCACGCCGGTGTGCAGCCCGCAAAGTAACGGGATGGCCGAGAGCTTCGTAAAAACCATGAAGCGCGACTACGTCGCCTTCATGCCGAAGCCGGATGCAGAGACTGCTGCTCGCAACCTGGCCATCGCGTTCGAGCATTACAACGAGAAGCATCCCCATAGCGCGCTGAAATACCGCTCGCCCCGCGAGTTTCGGCGCTCGATAGATTCAGCAACCTCAGTGTGAGGCTGTGTCCGGGATTACAGGGTCAACTCCAGTCTGAGCCGAAGTGAGCAAGACGATAGGCCCGACGAATTCGCGTCGGGCGAGATATCGCAGTGTTTCATATCGTCTGCGGTCCGGTTCACTCCAATCAAGCAGGAAGAGGTCAATTGAAACGTCTTCAAGCAAGCGTCGCAGCCCTTCATCACTCCTCGTCCCGAAACATAGGTGCCCCACGGAAGAAAGTATTTGAAGGGTATGGTCAAGTTCGCCAATGTCTGGCTCGAGGATTGCAATTATCTTGGCAGACGTTGATAGCCGGTGCGACTTTGTGGATAGTCGAAAGAGGGCATCTGGGTGGGGCCCGCTGTACCGGCATAGTGCAGGATTGATCAGTCGCACCGGACCCATGGCGCCCAGGCAGCTTTCACCCGCAAGCACACGGAAACGCTCCGTCAGGCGCCCCCAATGGGACTCACAAAACGAGGGTCCCGATTTCAACCACAACGCATAAGATAAGCGAAAATCCTCGAAACCGGTACGTCAATCTCTACCTGATTTCCGCCACTCTCCTGGCATTCGCGAGTGTCTTCATTTCCGCAAACGACGGGGGAATCTCCCGTTTCGCGTTGCACGGCACAGACCGGCGCCGAACCGGCATTTATGTTGGCGGGCCCCATCTGCCGCAGGATTCCGGCAAAAGGGATGCTACCCAACCGTATGACCGCGTCTGGTCCGATACTCCGTCGGTGTCGTGGAGAGATGTTTGCGGAACAGTTTCGCGAGCCGTCCGCCAGTGCCAAGCCCGCATCGTCGCGCAATCTTGTCGACGGGTAGGTCGGTATCGACCAGCAAGCGACAACTCATATTGATCCGCATGTGGAGCAGGTAGTCCGAGGGAGTGATGCCCATTTCGATCTTGAAGCGACGCAAAAAGTTGCGTTCGCTCATTGCGGCGACCTGTGCCGCGTCTTCTATCGTCACCTGGCGATCACCATTGGCTTCCAACCAATGTACGGATGCCTGGATGCGCAGGCTCACCCGGCCTGAGACATTCGTGCGGATCGCCGCGGTAGGACCGGTCCGCGGGTGACGCGGCATGACCTGGCGTGCCACCTCACGTGCAAGATCGCTTCCGAGGTCCAGTTCGATCAGCAAGAGTGCCTCTCGCAGGGGGGCAGTGTTCGTGTCCGCGAACTCGTTTTCGATAAGGCGGTCCCGAGCGTTTGTTCGCATCGCGCAATCTAACGCGCTGCCGGCCCACTCGATTCCTGCCGCTTCTAGCAGCGCTTTGCCTTCCCCGATCGGAACGACAGCCTCGCAGCGCGAGCATTCGAGGCGCAGCCAGCGTAACACGCGCTCATCGCGCAGCACGTGTCGCAGTGCAACTCCGCCAGCAATGAACAGCGTGTGAAATTTTCCGGCATGATGCCGATCCTCAACCCTGTCCGTCCAGACAGACACGGAGGATGAACTTTCGACACGCCCGCCGGTAATGGATAGCAGGGAAACATCGTATTCGGCATGTCCATTGCCGGCATAGTTCGCGTGTGCCAGCGCATTGGCTGACTGAAACAACTCAAGCACGGACGCCAGTCCGGAAAGCGAAAAGCCGCTACAGAGGAATGCTCCAATCTTCCTGGCTGTGCCCGGTTCGGGCGAGGCACAAAACTCCACGACGCGACTTCGTTGACCGCCACCTCCGCACTCCATCAGTACCCCGCTTTTCAATGGTCGTATTGGCTTACGTTGAGTCGAATACCCAAGCCAATGGAAAAAGAAGAAGAATCACCACACGTTCGTGAAGTGTCTGGCGGCATTCGCCGCATGCTGAACGCACTGCGCAGATTCAGAAATTATTTATGTATCTATTTTGAACTGAGATCGGATCATAAGCAATAAATATGCTATTCGCCACTATTGCTCGATATCTTTCGGGAAATGTGGCCCACCCAACAGTCAAGGTGTTGAAATACCTTATTGCGAGTGAAGCGCGAAAAGTATCCAGAATCGCAAATATCGCGGCAACTCATTCCGGCCGCATGCGAGTGCGCTCGCTGTGGTCATCTGTTACCGGCACGACCACTTACACTTGCCGATGCGGTGGCAAGGCAGTTACAGGCTCTCTGGCATAGCGCTGAAAGCCACCTGTATGAGCTCATCAAGGGAAGTGTCCACCCGGGGGCGAAGCCACGCACACGCTCGGCACGTCCGTGAGCGCATGACGGGCTTCGGGCAAACTACGGAAGATCAGCAACGCTGGCTGGGCAAACGGGAACGGCCTTACATCATCGTTGAGGGGGCGGGTGTCTCTGCGGGAGCGCGTTCCTACCATCGGCGCTCACATGACGTGAGTGCCTGCGGCGAAAACCGATGGGAAGCTGTCGTTGCTCAAGGTGTGCAGGCACGTGAGTGAGTCCACGCCGCGTACCGGTTTTTCGAGCACTAGGCTTGCACCACACTGCATGCCGGAGTTGATCACGGAATCAGGAGTATGCGGTGCAACGCACAACACGACGGGTACACCGGGCGCGCACTGCGAGAGGTGGGTAAGCGTCTCGTAGCGCACACCGTCGGGATCCGTCCAGTCGATAAGAAACAGATCGACCGACACATCGTCAAGCACCCGCCGCACGCCGCCATCGCTCCCCACTCCGAAACACAAATGCCCGGAGGCAGAAAGCATTTCGAGGGTTCTGTCTAACTCTTCGACATCGGATTCAAGGATTGCGATTTTCATAGGTCATTGGCACCCACAGGTGAAACGTAAGGCGGTGTTTCATCAACCGCCACACGGACCCGCTTGATGATGCCCTTCCGGAAGGACCGCGCGCAATTGAATACCAGGGAGTCTACGCGATCTCGACCGTAAAAAGTGTCAGAATTAATAATTCCTGGGAATTGTCCTGGGGCACTCCCGAAAACCCTAAATTTTTATCTCCGGATGCCGATAGCACACCGATGCCCGTTTGTCGTAACAAGCAGGGTTCGCTATTTCTCATAATCTGGGAATGTCCGGCACCGAGCATCGCGGACAATCTCGCACGCGGGAAGCTATTGCCCCTGCACCGATATTCCATGGGGCGCTCCTCTCCGTATTGAAGAAGACTCATCTCAGGTTTGCCGCGTTGTTGGAGAGGGGCGGTTTATCTGATGTCGCATCGGCATCCTTACGAATGTGGGCTGCCGGCTGCTGCTTCGCCGATTGTTCAATCTCGCGCGGCGTCAGCCGCTCGCCTCGAGTTGGGCGCGTTGACAGAGGCCGTCATTCGGTGGCATTGCAAGGCAAAGTGCGGCCGGATTGGATCGGGTAGCACAGAAAGAACCGCATGCGCTGCGGCTTGCTCCGCAACTGCCGTTCGCGCCCGAGCATGGGTTGTGGACTGATTTCGTTCCGATTACACGCGCTCGAAGCATTAACGAGCACTTGCTCCACGCCGGAACACTCCGGACTTTTCGCCTTCGCTGCCCGGATAACTGCGAAAACCTTCCGTGGCGCTCCTGCGCAGCGTTGGATTCGAATGCTGACGTCCGCTGCAGGAAGCTTTGACACAGCCTTCTCGCGGCGCTCTTGCCGCAGCATGTCCAGCCTCACTGCCATTTCGTCCGCGGCGCCACCACACGTGCTGCTCGCCGTGCAGCGCCACGAACGCCTCTTCCAGGCGCTGCATGCTGCCTTGGCTCGCGCCGGGCAACCCCGGCGCACTGCGCGATGCCGGCACTGAGTTTCGTGTGCCAGCGGCGGGCCGTATCGCAGGCCATGGCTACCTCGCGCTCAAGCCGCAGTTGCTTGATGTCGCGCAAACCGACTTGAGCCAACGATACAAGTGCACCGCGTAGTCGATGATTCGTCTCTGGGGACACGTGGCCGTGATAGCGCGCCCTGTCTTTCTTATTCTCGCCAGCCCCGGACAATGTGATAAAGCCACGATCGCTGGCCGCACATTAATTTGGGGATATGCTAATAGCATATCGCGGACTGCCCGGCTAAAAGGATAGCAGCATTGCATAAAATGCAGAAAGCATGTGTGTGACGATCGAAATTAAATGGAAGGGCATCAGTTAGCATTCGACAGGTAAAAAATACTGAAAATCTCCTCAAGGCCTACGCGAAGTAATCGCTAACACACTGTATTTAAATGCTTTTACGTGATCTCGAAAACTTTGGCTTTCTTGTCGATTAGTTCTAGTCCGACAAGACGTGTAACTATTTCGCCACCGATGGCGGGAAATGACTGTAAGTTAGGTACGATAGTGCCTTCGAGGAATTCGGCTCAATGAAAGCCGAAAATAGGTCTAATATCGGGGTGTGCGATGGTGAATTTCGTTAGTCACAGTATTGCTCGCGGTGGCCACTCAGGCGAAGTTCCAGTTCCGGGGTTGAGAAAGAGGATAATTTTTCTTCTCTTCTCAGGATTCCGCCTCTCCGAGGTTGCGACGGTCCTTGAGGTATTCCATGCAGCCAATCGCAACTCCTTACCCCATGATGCGAGGAGCGTCCATCCGCTCTACGACGTTCAACTAACGTCCCTCCAGGGCGGACGACTCGAGAGTTCATCGGCGGTGTCTGTCTGGACCGAACCTCTCGAACAAATGGATGAGGTTGGGCCAATTGATGCCCTGTTCATTGCCGGACCCGGAAGCAGTGCGCTGTCCGGCAACGAGACGACGTTGGAACGCATCCGGTTTGTCAGCAGCCAGGCAGCCAACGTGATCCCCATGGCAGACTCGAAGGTGCTGCTGACAATCGCCGGGGTTTCGGATCAGTTGGGCCAGTGGGCCGCCGGCAGAAAGGCCGACGACGGTATCGCGCGCAGGCCCGCTCACGCCTATATCGAACCATTCAACGGGCCAGTCCAGCGTGCGCTACAACTCATCAGGCAAGACCTTGGCGCAACTATTCCAAGGGCGATTACCGATATCACGGTGCCCGGTCGTCAAGAGATCGGATTGATGTCAGCAGCGCGTGAGCGCGCGTCAAACAGTGCGAGCGAACGCATACTCGAGTCTGCCCGATGGATCGAAGAAAACGGCGAAAGATCAGTCTCGATTGCAGAGGTCGCGCAAATCGCAGCGATGAGCGAGCGCAACTTTCTGCGCCGGTTCAAGATCGAAATCGGCATAACCCCTTCCGAGTACCTCATGTACTCCAGATTGGAGCTCTGCTGCCAGCTGCTGGTCGAAACCGACTTGCCGGTTGAAAAGATTGCCCGCCGCTGCGGATTGAGTGGTGGTGGCTCTCTCTCAAAGCTTTTCCGAAAGCACTTTTCACTGACGCCAACTGAATACCGAGAGAAAAAGAAACTGGCGTGACGCAGCGACTCGCTTTGCGGGCGGTGTTGGTATGCGTCGCTTTTTTTGACGGTTCGCTGCAGCTTGTTGAATTTCCGGCTCGTCTCCGAGACCGATGCGCGCCGGGAGTCCGGTGAGGATTTTCGCACAGGAAAAGGTGCGGTCGATCGTCGTTCAACCTCCTGATCGCTTCCGGTCATGCTCCATATCCGAATGCTCCACACGGTACTCGGTTGGCGTGAGTTGAAGATGTTCGCGAAAGAGTTTCGATAGTCTGCCCCCGCCGTTTATCCCGCTGCGTCGCGCAATCTTTTCGACCGGAAGACGGGTCTGCGCAAGAAGCCGACATGCCATGTCGAGGCGGACTTTCAGTAGATACTCCGAAGGCTTCATTCCCACCTCCTGCTTAAACCGCCGCAGGAAATTACGACTGCTCATAGCGGCGATTTGCGCTACCTCGTCCAGCGAGATATCCCGATTGCCATTCGCACAGATCCAATGTGCTGCATCCTGAATCGGTTGACTGAGTGTCGCTGCGATACCGCGTCGGATGTCATCCGTCAAACCCGGGCTGAACTGTGGATCTATGGACTTCGCAATTTGCGTGGCAATAACATCGCCGTGTTCGCCTTTGATGACCGCGACCGCAGCCGAAATCGCACCGTCGGCGGAAATCACCTGAGTCTGGCGATTCTTGCAGGGATGACTGTTCAGGCTTGCAAGCGCGATATCGTGTGTCAATCTTCCCATCTGTGCGAGGGCAACGCTGCTCTCGCCAATCGCGACGAGCAGATCGCAGTTCTCCTGCACGCGATGCAACCACCTCGAAAATTGATTGTCTCGCAGTAAGTCGCGGATTCCACTACCACCGGAAAGCATAATCGCGCGGAACGAGTCCGCGGCAACGAGGCTCTCAACGCTATCCGTCCAGACACATACCGAAGACGAACTGGTTATCCTGCCGCCCGCCGAAGAGAGGAGTCGTACGTCGTACCGGACAGCGTGTGTCTCATGCCTCATCATGGCCGCGTTCAAGGCACGGAAAGCTTCGACAATGATAGCCATATCGGCCAGTGCAAATCGATCGCATAAGACAAGACCGATTTGCCTTTGCTCCCCACCTTGGTATTTGCCCGGCTGCAACGTCCCGGAATTCCCGATCAAAGGCCCCATCTTCATCCCATTTTATTGAAAATCTTTATGACCGATCCGACCTTCGGCCTCACGACCGGATCATCCTACTTAGCGAAAATTATCGAAACGCGACTGTGGCGAGATCAGTCGCAGTTTTATCTGTTTTCGACAATTCAATCGCTATCGTCCCGTGGTCTAACATACCGACCGATAGCTTCGACTATAACTGCGCAAGTCGAACGTGCAAGTGGCTGTAGCGATGCGGTCGCTGAGCGATATCCGACGTTTCAATCAGGAGAATGGCGGAATTGAAGAACGTTTTGGCGATGTGGGGGAAGTATTCCCGATGATATAGTCGCGCAGCATACAGAGACCATAAACTGGCCGGCTGTCCGGCCTTTTCCTCTTCATAGACTGGATCGAGCCGGGAACGTATCGGAAGAGACCTTCTGCCAAACCCAAAGTCAGTCCAGGTGGACGGATTTTTATAGAGTCGTACATTCATAGGGTTGCAAGATGAAATACAAGATCGCTGCCGCAGCAGTTCTATCTGCTACTTTGACGACGGCAGCCCAGGCGCAAAGTAGCGTCACCCTGTATGGCCTAATCGACGCCGGCTTCACATATGTACGGGGCGGCGCCAATACGTGGCAGGTGAAGAGTGGAACGGTCAATGGCAGTCGCTGGGGGTTGCGTGGTTCGGAGGACCTTGGCGGTGGCCTGAAGGCAATCTTCACTCTGGAGAACGGCTTTAGTATCGCGAATGGTACTGCCGGGCAATCCGGGCGCATGTTCGGAAGACAAGCGTTTGTCGGTCTCGCGAGTGATCAGTATGGGGCAGTGACGATTGGCCGGCAGTACGATAGCGTGGTTGACTACCTCGCGCCTCTCTCAATCACAGGTAGCCAATACGGCGGCACGATCGCCGCGCATCCATTCGATAACGACAATCTGAACAACTCAGTCAGATTCAATAATACGGTCAAATACACCAGCCTCAACTACGCAGGATTCAAATTTGGCGCTACCTATTCATTCTCGAACAGCTCGCAGTTCGCGAACAATCGGGCCTATAGCTTTGGCGCGTCCTACGCGTGGAGTGGCCTTACCGTAGCCGCCGGCTACCTCCAGTTGAACAACGACATTACCTCGACCGTGTTCGGGAATAGCGGGCCGAGTTCCAGCGCAAGCGGCGCACAGACCGGTGAGTGGACCTTCCTTGCTGGTCGGCAACGTACCTTCGGTGGTGGGTTGAGCTACGCATTTGGTCCAGTTGTCGCCGGCTTGGTCTATACGCAAACCAACCTGTCAGATGCGCTCGGCGGCGGAATCTCCTCGCGCCAATCCGGTGCGTCCGGCGGCATAGCTTTCCGCGCTAATAGTGCGCGCTTCCAGAATTTTGAAGGTAACGTGCGTTACGCGTTGTCGCCGGCTATTAGCTTCGCCGGGGCGTACACCTATACGCGTACTGACCTTGGCGGTGGCGTGAATCCGATCTACAACACCGTATCAGCACAGGCAGACTATGCGCTGTCCAAACGCACCGATGTTTATCTGCAAGGAAACCTCCAGCACGTCAGCCGGAATTCCGGCCACGTGTCGGCATATCTGAACGGGCTGAGCGCGGACTCGAACACACAGAAGCAAGGCACGGTCACGATCGGCATGCGCCATCGGTTCTAGACCTCGCAGTTTCTTCGAAAGATCAAGGCGCCTCCCGGCGCCTTTTTTTGTGTCACTCTGCTTCTCACCTGTCCGTCCTCTTTTGTTCGCCCTGAGTGATTTGCTACCGGAAATGGGAAGTCGCGTCTTTGGATGAAAAGATAACGTAGTATCGCGAACCAAATTTCGATGAATAGAATATATGCTGATATCGCAGATCAAGATTTACAGATGCGCATCAGACGGCCAATTCATTGGCGGGTTCAGACAGGGTTATTGCGCCATTCGAGAAAGAAGTTATGATGCGACGCAACGACGATGATTCACCCACGGATAATTTTGATCCGAAAGATGAGCTGTCGGATCGATTAAGATTGACGATCGCAAAGTGCGCACTTGCCGGTCTCAGTGTTCAAGGAATTTCTCACCTCGTCTCGAAGGTGTGCGGATTTATTGTGATCGGACCAGCACCTTCGAGCCGCGTGGTGGCGCGTGTTGTCGATAGCTCGCTTCAAATTGCATTTGGCGGTGCGAATAAGTGCAAGGCACCCAGGAAAGGCTTAACCCGTCTGGGAAGCGCTCCGATGCGTCAGTGATCGACAGGGGATCCATATGAGTACTCGGGTGAGCAGCGTGGCGGCTATCAAAGACTCCGCACTGATGTCTGTATCAGGCGGCGATGGAAGCAATGCGATGCGAGCGACCACAACCGACATCTTTTTGAATTATCGAAATCGTCCAGCGAGAAAGGCACAGCGGGAGGCACGAATTGAAGGACTGATGCGGGTATCCGCTAGAAATCTCGAATTGGCCTGTGGAAATCGAGTGTCAACAGCGGAAGCGGCACAGCGCGCGGCCATGAGTGAGCGGACCTTCCTGAGGCGTTTCAAGCAACCATTAGGGGTGTCTCCACGGGAATTCTTGCGACGTGCTCGTCTTGAGAGGGCGCGCTCGCTGCTCGCACAAACGGACCTGTCAATAGAGAAAATTGCGCGTCAGGCGGGATTTGTCGGGCGAAATTGCATGGCGAACCTGTTTCGCCGTCACCTTGCGACCACTCCGACTGAATATCGCGCTGGGGTGCGCAGCACAACAGGCGGCTTGTTCAACTGCCCAACGCAAGCAGGTGCGGTAGAAACGACCCACGTACAACTTAAGTCTGAAGTGTGACCAGGTGGGGTGCCACACCTGACGCAGCAATCATGTGATGTACCTCCTTCCATGTCGTGTATGAATTGATCTGGTGATCTACGGATCGCTAGCGCTCGCTTGCGTTAGATTAGGATACCGAAATTATGAACTCGATATTCAGAAGAGCCGTAGATGTCGGATTGATCGTTCTCGGATCAGTTGTCCCGCTTTTCAACGGTACGCTGGAAGGACCTGAACGCCACGTATTTGATGGCTCGCTTGTTGCGTTCGCCGCGGCGCTGGCGTTATCCGTATTTCCAGCTTGCGGCATCTACGACTCTGGCTCGAGATATTCGCCGCTCAACCTGTTCAGCCGAACGGTTCTCGCGTGGATCGTTGTTCAGGGAGCGACAACGTTGTTGCTGTATGTCTTGCACAAGGCGCAAATCCTGTCGAGTCTGTGGTTTGCATACTGGACGGTTACGAGCGGCATCGGGCTTCTCATTTTCCGCGCGCTTACGCTCGCGATCTATGGAAAGATCGAGCGCGTCGCACGCCGCCGCCCCGCTGTGGCAGATGGTAGGGATCCTGCTCATAAGAGACAGGGCACGGTTGGGGCGGTCGTAAACCGGGTGATAAAGCGTGGTGTGGACATCCTTGGTGCCGCGGCACTGCTGATTCTGCTTTCCCCCGCGCTGCTCGGACTCGCGTGGTTGGTCAGGCGTGACGGGGGAAGTGCAATATTCGGTCATGTGCGGGTTGGCAGAAACGGACGACGCTTTAAGTGCCTGAAGTTCCGCTCGATGATTCCGAACGCGGACCTGGTCCTTAAAGAACTTCTCGCGCGGGACGCCGATGCCCGTGCCGAATGGGACAGAGAATTCAAGCTCAAAAATGACATTCGAATCACGTCAATCGGCCACTTTCTCCGCAAGACCAGTCTCGACGAGTTGCCACAGCTGGTGAATGTCCTGAAGGGCGAGATGAGCCTGGTGGGTCCGCGACCAATCGTCGAAGCCGAACTCACCCGCTATGGGGCCGATGTTGGCTACTACCTGATGTCCAGCCCCGGAATGACCGGACTTTGGCAGGTCAGCGGGCGCAATGACACCGATTATGCGACGCGCGTGGCACTAGACGTTGCCTACGTCAAGAACTGGTCGATATGGCGCGATGTATCGATTCTCGCCAGAACATTCAGCGTCGTACTGCGTGGTTCGGGGGCGTACTGATGTCAACAGCTGACCACCGTTGGTCCGATCCTGGTTCCGTGCCAACCGGCGGAAGCTAGCGGGAGTGGTGCGTTTCTTCGCTCAGAGGCGTCGCGCTTTCGTCGGGGGGCGGGGCAGGTGCATTACAAGTCTGATCTCTGGTCCGCTCGCCGTATTCGCATTATCGGATCGCGAGCATGCCAGAACTTCAACACAACAGATACGAGTGGACGAGTGTACGAAAGACGAATGCGAAGTGTGTCGCAAGGGGCGTGCTATTCCCCTGATAAGCTCCGCCGGGGGCGGAGCGGTTTGACACTAATGGTTTTGTCGGTGGCGGCCGCGCTGTCCGCGTGCTCACTTTCGCCGGGTATGCGCATGGAGCAGCCGGCGACGCTTGCAGCTGCCAGTCAGATCGGACCTGACGGAAAGAATGAGCAGACGGCGGCCCTGGGTGTACCCGTTACGAATATCGACATTGCGTTGATCCAGAAGTTGAGGGACGCGCAGGCGACTTCCCCGGACGGCACCTCGGCCGTCTCGGTGGTCCCGCGCCCGTACACAATCGGTCGAGGCGATGTACTACAGATAACGGTTTGGGATCACCCTGAACTCGCGGTCGCGGCCGGCGCGCAACCGCAGGCGACAACGCGCGCGGCCGACGCGCCGCCGGGCTTCGTCGTTGACCAGGACGGGACGTTGCAGTTCCCTTATGCGGGCAGAGTACGCGTTGCCGGTTTGCAGCCGGAGCAGATACAGGTGCTGTTGACGCAGCGGCTCAGCAAGAGCTTCCAGGACCCACAGGTCAGTGTGCGGGTCGCGTCCTACCGTGCGAAGCAAATCTATATCGAAGGCGAAGTACATACGCCCGGCTCACAGCCGCTGAACGATATTCCCATGACGTTCTACGATGCTGTCAGCCGCGCAGGTGGGTTCGAGTCAACCGCTGATCAGAGTCGCGTCGTCCTGGTGCGCAACGGCGTATCGGAGCGCATAAACCTGACGGAAATGGCGGTTCGGGGGCAGAACCCCTCGCGCATCCTTCTTCAGGATGGGGACCTGCTCCGTGTGCTACCGCGCGAAGACAGCGGCGTATATGTCATGGGGGAGGTGAACAAGCCTGTTACGGCTTTGCCTATGCGCGACGGGCGGTTGACGCTCAGCGAGGCAATCCTTCAGGCCGGCAGTATCAATTCAAACACTGCGGATGCGGCACAGGTTTATGTGATTCGTGGTGGAGTAAAAAAGCAACCGGAAATTTTCCATCTGGACGCCGCGTCTCCGGTCGCCATGATTCTCGCCAATCAGTTTGAGCTGCATCCGAAGGACGTTGTGTATGTCGATGGCAATGGCCTGGTGCGCTTTAGCCGCGTGTTGAGCCTCCTGTTGCCAGCCATCAACGCTGGTCTGACCGCCGCGATCGTCACGAAATAATGAACTCAATCCTGGTTGTTTGTGAAGGGAATCTCTGTCGTAGCCCGATGGCTGCCGCAATGCTTGGTTCGCTTCTCAAGGGGCAACAGATAGCCTCAGCAGGGCTGAACGCACTCGTCGGGATGCCCGCTGCGCAATACGCGTGTGATGTGATGCGCGAACGTGGCCACGATATCACTGGTCATCGTGCGACGCAGATTGCGCGCTCCCTGTGTTCCTCGGCCGACGTAATTCTTGCAATGGATGGAGCGCAAAAACGTCAGATCGAAAGCCAGTTCTCCTTTACACGGGGCAGGGTGTTTCGCCTCGGTGAGTTTTTGGACATTGATGTCGAAGATCCATACCGCCGACCGAAATCGGAATTCGAGCGTTGCGCCGAACTGATTTCAGTCTGCCTGACTGAGTGGACGGCTCGCTTTAGTGCGCTGTGATCCGAGATATCCGGGGGCAACCCCGTCGTACGTTAAAAAGACATGACTAATACTCCTGTGCCAACGCCACAGACCGCAGACGATGGTGATCGAGACCTTGTTGTGGTGCTCGATACCCTGCTTGAGAACCGATGGCTCATCGCGACAATAACCGCGTGCTTCCTGGTGGCCGGTGTCGCGTATGCGCTTCTCGCAAAGCCAGTGTTTGAAGCGAGCATCATGGTCCAGGTCGAGGACAGTCCCGATACTTCCGCGGCGAAGAGTTTGCTCGGTGACATCTCATCGCTCTTCGACGTGAAATCCTCAGCTGCGGCAGAAACCCAGATCGTCGCTTCGCGCCTTGTAGTTTCGCGAACGGTCGATGCCTTGAAGCTCTATATCGATGCCCAACCGAAGCGCTTCCCTGTGATCGGAAGCTTTATCTCACGACACTATGACGGTCTTTCGCAGCCTGGCATCGCTGGCATTGGAGGCTTTGCCTGGGGAGGAGAGCGCATCGCAGTATCGCAGTTCGACGTCCCCCGGAAATACGAGCAGGACAGGTTCAAGTTGATCGTCCTCGACGCAAACCGGTACTCCCTGAGCGGAAGTGACCTCGACCAGGACTTCATCGGCCAGATCGGCCGCAAGGAAGTCATCACGACGCCGCGCGGCCCCATCGTGCTTCACGTCAATTTCATTGATGCGAACGCCGGCGCGGTATTCGTGCTGGTCCGAAATTCGAGGGAACGGACCATTGACGATATCCAGGACCGGCTGGATGTGCAGGAGAAGGTCAAGCAGTCGGATGTCGTCGTCGCGACGATCCAGGATACCGATCCGTTGTGGGTGAGTTCCACGATGAACGAGATCGGCCACCAGTACATCCGCCAGAATATCGAGCGGAAGTCTGCCGAGGCCGCGCAGTCACTTGACTTCCTGACGGGTCAACTTCCTGCCTTGAAGCAGCAGCTTGCTGATTCTGAGGCGAGGCTGACCAAATTCCGGAATGAGCGCGGTACGGTTGACCTTACCGAGGAAGCCAAAGTCGCGCTCGCGCAGTCTTCGGATGCGAAGACTCGTTTGCTGGAGCTCGAGCAAAAGCGCGCTGAACTTTTGACGCACTATACCGCGACCCATCCGAGCGTGATTGCCATCAACAGGGAGATCGCAGCGCTCGACGGATATGCGAGCTCGACTGAGCAGGAGATGCGTCGACTTCCCGATCTTCAGCAGGATTTTGTCCGGCTCATGCTCGACGTAAAGGTCAATACGGACCTTTACACGGCATTGCTGAACAATGTCCAGCAACTGCAACTTGTGCAGGCAGGCAAGGTCGGCAATGTCCGCCTCGTTGACGTCGCTGCAATTCCGGAGCTCCCTGTCAAGCCGAAGACGCCCCTCGTCGTAATCGCATCGCTCCTGTTGGGACTGCTCGTGGGGTGCGGAACGGCGATCGCACGTTCGATGTTGTTTCACGGAATCACCGACCATAACGAGATAGAGCGCCGTCTCGGCCTCAGTGTGTACGCGACGTTGCCGTATAGCGAGCACCAGAACGATCCTGGCGACGGAAAGAGAATGCAGAGGCGGGGCAAGGCGACACTGTTGTCAGTTGACTTTCCTGGTGAACCCGCTGTCGAGTGCGTGCGCAGCCTGAGAACCGCAGTGCAGTTTGCAATGCTCGAGGCGAAGAACAATATCGTGCTGATTGCAGGCCCAACGCCAGGTGTAGGGAAGACCTTTATTTCGACAAATCTCGCGGCGGTCATTGCGAGCGGTGGCAAGCGCGTCCTGCTTATTGACGGCGACATTCGACGCGGTCGCGTGCACGATTACTTCGGCGTTGCGCGTGCCGGTGGGTTGACCGATCTGATCGCCGGTCAAGCGGGGCTCGACGATGTTGTCCACCGTAATGTCGTAGACGGGCTTGATTTCATTACAACCGGGACGATTCCGAAGAACCCGGCGGAACTGCTACTTAAGCGCCGGTTGTCGACTGTGCTCGACGATCTGTCGAAGCAGTATGACATCGTGATCATGGATACTGCACCGATTCTGGCGGCGCCTGAAGCGGGTATTCTCGGCGGTTTCGCTGGTATCACCTTTGTTGTGGCACGCGCGGGGCTGACGCGTCTCGGGGAGATCGCGGAGTCGACCAAGCGCTTCTCGCAGAACGGCGTCAAGGTCAGTGGCGTGATATTCAACGGCGTCAACCCCCGTCTCGGCCAGTATGGCTACAAGTATGGCGGCTATCGTTATGTGGCGTACCAGTACGGTACGGCTGCGGAAGAGTGACGCGTGCACGCCTCAACGCGCATCGAGTCCGGCCTGTCGGGTCGACTTTGCCGGTTCTCACCCCGGAGGTAATTTAATGGTCAACCCGAGGGACTCGCTCATATCGCTCCTGGGTGTCGTGTCCGGGCAAGCGGCATTGTTCGCATGCATCTTCCTGATTGGCCGCTGGGACGGCCCTGGCGCTCTGGGGGAGTTCAACTACCAGCTTGCACTTGCGACGTTCGGCGGGACGCTGCTAGGGCTAAGGTACGAGCTCGCGTGCGTCAGCGACAGTCCGCGCGAGTCCTTTGGCGCACTTGTCAACGTAATGGGTCTTGCGCTTGTATTGGCAACGCTGCTCGCAGGGGTCGTCGCTGTCGCTGGGCGCGCAGAATACTATGCGCTCGTGGGCTACGCATTCGCCGCGTTCGCGCAGATCGCCGCTGGCGCATTCCTGAACAGCATGCGGTGGTACGGCTGGATCACAGTCTCGAGGGTGGTCACAAATTGCGGCTTTCTCGCGTACCTGCTACTCGGTCAAGTCTGTACGGCTTGTGCAAAGGTTGGTCTCTTTGACGCGTACATGGTTTCGACGGCCAGCGTCGCGATTGTGATGGTAGCGGGGATCGCAGTGATCGGCAGCCGAAGCGGATACGCTTTCAAGCTGTCGCCCGGATTCTTTGCGGACAACAGGCGATTTGCTGCGTACATCCTGCCGTCGACGATCTGTGCGTCCGTGTTGACTTACGCGTTGGCAATTGTGATACCGCATTGGTATGGCGCGCACGTTGCTGGGTATTTCGCCCTCGCGTACCGGCTGGGATTCTTCCCCGTCTCGCTGATTGGCCAGAGTATCGGAGGGGTCTTTAGGCGTGATGCTATCGGTGCGATCGCTCGCGAAGATGCACGAAGTGCGTTGCTTAACGTCTACCGCATCTACGCGCGCTCGCTGGTTGGAATAGCAGCCCTCTACGCAATTGGCGGCCTTGTGCTATTCGACCCGGTCGTGACATGGGTCTTTGGATCGAAGTGGTACGGTGCCGTTCGATTTTTCAATAGCCTCGTACCGCTATTCGCGCTGCAACTCGTCTACGTCCCGCTTTCCCAGATCTTCCTCGCGACCCGTGCGCAGCGGACCGACTTCATGTTTCAGCTCCTGTCTGGCATCTCCCTGTTGACTGCTCTATGTATTGCGAGATGGTTCGACCTGTCAGCAGAAGCAAGCGTATTCACATTTTCGCTTGCAGGTGCAGCACTAATGGCAGGCGGAATAGGAATTACGTATCGCGTGCTCAACGCGAATCTGGTGCGGTTGAGCCCCGCTGCCTAATCGAGAAAGGGAAACGGAGATTTACCGATGATTCTGATAGTCGTTGACTCTCTCGAGAGATACTACTTCGCCGCGAGGCTCGTGCATGCCGTTAGAGGTGAGTATGACTTCCTGTTCCTGACGAGTGAGCCAGTTGCGCATCTTCGCCTGAAGTGTGCGGGGTACCGTTCATACTACCTACGCAAGGTCAGAAACCCCACACTGGAAGTGGACGAATCCTGCACAGAATATCCTTACGATCGCTCGATTGAGGTGCTAAACGGGCAGGTGAGCCGGGAACGCGCACGCGTAGAATCCTGCGCGGTGGTGCGTCGTGTGTCGTCGCTCCTGACACGGTTTAGCGTGACCCAGTGTTTTATGTGGAACGGTCAGCAACTGGTCTGCAGGGCTGTTTCTCACGCGTGCCTGGTACATGGGGTTCCACAGAGGTTCCTTGAGATATCCAATCTCCCCGGCAAGCTCTTCGTGGATTCGTCGGGTGTCAATGCACTTTCCATCATCTGTCGGGATCCGGCTGTGATTGATCGGCTCTCGTTGCCGGACGAGGAGACGCACCGGCGTTGGCTGATGCATTACGAAAGCGCCAAGTCTAGGCCGTTGCCCCAGGCTCGAACTTCGCTGAAGCGAAAGATCGTCTCGGGAGTGAATTACGTTCTGAAGTTCGCGAGCTCGGGTGTTGGGCGTAAGCGTCTTGCAACCGTACGTGCACGAAATGGCGGTCGGAGACCAGTTGACATCAAGAACTACGTCGCCTCCGAGCTGTCGACGCAGCGCTACGTGTTTCTGCCTCTTCAGGTATCGGGCGATACACAGATCAAGCTGCACTCAGAGATCGATAACCTGGGGGCGATCCGGCATGCGTTGGAGTTCGCCGTTACGCAGGATGCTGCATTGCTGGTAAAACTTCATCCGGCCGAAAATGACGAGTCTGCGATCAGTGCAATAGAGGCTATGCGGGATAGGTGTCAGTTTACTCTGGTGTCGTCGCCGACGACTGATCTTATCAAGCATGCGCAGGCAGTCGTCACGATCAACTCGACGGTAGGACTCGAGGGATTGCTGTACGGAAAGCGCGTGATTTCACTGGGGCAATGCTTCTACAAGAACTTCGACCGGACGCGGCTGCTGAAATACATACATTCGTTCCTGATCGACGGAGTTGACTACTTCTCTTCGGGCGGGATTTCTCCGGAGGCCGCCCGCAAGGTATTTTCTATTGAGCATTGAAATGACAGTTACGCTCAGAAAAACACTTGATGCAGTCGTATTGGACTACAAAAGGAATCCGTATTTCAAGACGCGATTTGTGATGATCTTCTTCCGGATTGTCAATTATCTCGCCTGCAGAAGTATCGTGACGCTCATATGCGGGGCTCCCCTCATCGTTCTGTACATCTTCATTTGCGATTGGCTAATGGGAATCGAGATACCAGTTAAAACGAGGATTGGAAAAGGGCTCGCCTTGTTTCACGGAACTGGAATGGTGATCAACGGATACGTCGTCATCGGTGAATACTGCACGCTGCGCCACGGCGTCACACTCGGAAACACTATCCAGCGCGATGGCTCGATTAGCGGCGTGCCGAAGATTGGCGACCACGTGGAGTTCGGCGCCCACTGTGTCGTGGTTGGAGATGTGTTGGTTGGGGATCATGCGCGCATAGGTGCAGGGGCAGTGGTGCTTACTGACGTGCCGGCGCGCGCTGTCGCCGTTGGCGTGCCGGCGCGGATACTCAATACGGGGGATTGCATCCAGTGAGCGTATTTATCCTTCATCCAGGTAAAGCGAACTATCCCGAGATCGAGGCATATAGCGATTGCCTGACGCAACGAGGCATCCCAGTCGAGCACGGGGATCTGGGCGCGCTCAATCGCGTAGCGGAGGATCGTCGAGCAGTCCTTTGGTGCATCATGGGGCTCTATCGTGCGCTGCCGCCCGCTAAATTTGTGGTTCACGACTATCGGTCTCTTTCTGTCGGCCGGATGGCGTTCGTCAAAGACTGGATCAAACGCGCACTGAACGCCAGGCCGAATCTCCGCATTTTTCAGAATGTGCGGATGCGGGATGCTATGGGCTTCAGCGACGGTGTTCCATCCTTGCTGCTCCCTATGGGTGTTCCGGACTGGATCTTTGATGTCACCGACGACGATGCGACATCAATGCCGGCTGGAAAGTTTTGCTACATAGGCGAAATGAGCCGCGAACGCGGATTTCATAAGGTGCTGGGGGCATTCCGCGACGCTCGTCGCGATCCATCTGAAGCATTGATTCTGGTCGGGCGACCGGAGCCATCGATTCTTGATGAGTTTCGGGCCGTCCCGGGGATCGTGTTCACGGGTCGCGTGCCGCAGCAGGATGCACTGCGTATCGTCCGACGCTCCGACCACGCGATCTGCTATTTCCCCTATCACCGGCCGCATTGTTTCCAGACGCCGACGAAGCTTCTCGAGTACGCCGCGCTCGGAAAATCAATCATCTGCAACGACGCTCCGTCGAATGTGCTCGCTGCGCGCGAACTCGATATTCGGTGCCATGTAACCGGACCGCGGATATTCGATGAACTGTTTTCACGCGCTCCGATAGCTCTGCAGCGGAACGACCCGAGAAAAATCGTATCGCTCGAATGGAGTCGGGTTATTGAGCGCTCTGGGGTGCTTGAACGCATCGGCGCGGCTACAGGACAAGCGCCCCTGATGACGCATCAACGGGAGAGGGTCAACGAGGGAGGGCAAACGCGATGAGGATCGTACATATTCTGGAGTCGACTGCAACCGGCACATTGTCGATGGTTTGTTTGATCGCGAACGGGCTTGCGCGCGAGGGCCACAAGGTCGATGTGATTTATTCAATCCGTCCCGATACCCCCGCAGCGTTACCTGGCTTGTTCGCCAGGAATGTCAGATTGCACCATGTGCAGATGAAGGATGTCTCGCTTATGCGCTCTGTCCCGGCGCTGCGCTCGAAGTTGATCGGCCTGAATCCGGACATCGTGCATCTGCATTCGTCCTTTGCCGGATTTCTTGGGCGTATCTCCACACTCCTCGCACTGCGTCGGACGGCGTTCTTCTATAGTCCTCACTGCATCTCGTTCATGCGGCGCGACATCTCAACTCCGAAGCGGTTGCTATTTGTGGGTCTCGAGCGCGTCGCCGCACTGCGACGTTGCGTATACGTCGCTTGTTCGGAGAGCGAGCAGCAAGTTGTGCGTCGTTGGTTGCGGCAGCCCGTGAGGCTTGTCGAGAATGCGGTAAAGGCGCATGCGGCGAAACCAGGTGAGAACGAAGAGCAGAAAGATAGCGTTGGTTTTTGTGTCGTGACGGTCGGCGGCGTGCGGCCCCAGAAGAATCCGGGCCTGTTCGCGGAGATTGCCCGGCGGCTTGACCGTCCTCACGCCCGCTTCGTGTGGATTGGAGACGGGGACGACGCCCTGAAGCAGGAGCTACGTGCTGCCGGGGTGATCATAACGGGGTGGCTCTCCCGCCGTGACGTACGGTCGTGGCTTGAACGTGCCGATGCGTATCTGTCGACCTCGTCATGGGAAGGCATGCCGGTTTCAGTCGTCGAGGCAATGATGGCGGGAAGCGCCGCGATTGTGTCTGATTGCGCAGGGAATGTCGATGTCGTTAGGCATCTCGAAACGGGCGCCATTTTCTCGAGCGCCGCGGAAGGAGCGGAATTGCTTGGACGGGTTATTGATGATCCGGAGTTCCGTGCGGGCCTCGCGTCGCGCGCGCGCATCGAGGCAAAAGACCGGTTCACGGAGAAGCGATTCTTTCAACAGCTCGCGCCCGTATATGAGGACGAGTTGAAGCGCCGGCAGCGATCAAGGCACCACAACGTCGACCGCACAATTTTGCGGCAGCACACATCGTAATTCCTCGGGGGAAATGTAAATGAGCGTATCGATCAGCGCCAACGTTGAAGTCGGAAATCAGTTGCCGTTTGTGTTATTTGGCGGCCTGAATGTTCTGGAGAGTCTTGAGTTCACACTTGAAGCTTGCGAAGTTTTCGTCGATGTCACCAGGAAGCTTGGAGTTCCCCTCGTCTTCAAGGCTTCTTTCGACAAGGCAAACCGTTCGTCAATCCACTCATACCGCGGCGTCGGAATGGAAGAAGGACTTTCCATTCTGGCGATCGTCAAAGACCGCTTCGGGGTGCCCGTCATAACCGACGTACACGAAGTGGCGCAGGCTGAAGCGGTTGCTGACGTCGTTGATGTGCTTCAGGTACCGGCGTTTCTCGCTCGTCAGACCGATCTCGTGGTCTCGATCGCAAAAACTGGGCGCGTCATCAACGTCAAGAAGCCGCAGTTCATGAGCCCCGCTCAGGTCAAGCACGTGGTGGCGAAGTGCCGCGAGGCTGGTAACGACAAAGTCATCCTGTGTGAACGTGGCGTGGCGTTTGGCTACGACAATCTGGTCGTGGACATGCTGGGCTTTCGCCAGATGCGGGAGGCGTCGGGAGACTGCCCGGTAATATTTGACGTTACCCATAGCCTCCAATGCCGCGATCCGCACGGCGAGGCGTCTGGCGGGCGGCGCAGCCAGGTGCTCGACCTGGCGCGCGCCGGCATCGCACTTGGCATTGCCGGCCTGTTCCTCGAAGCCCATCCTGATCCCGATCGTGCGCGCTGTGACGGGCCGAGCGCGTTGCCATTGAACCTGCTCGAGCCGTTTCTTGCACAGGTGAAGGCCATCGATGATCTTGTAAAGCGGTTTGAGCCGCTCGACATCCGATGAGTGCCGTTGTCTACTCCGGTGGAATATCAGTCGTCGTGTTCGACGTCGATGGTGTCCTGACTGACGGTCGTCTCCATGTAAGCGCTGACGGCGAACGCGTAAAGAGCTTTCACGCACACGACGGGGTCGCGATCGCGTTGTTGCGTGCGCATGGGATCCGTTCCGCGATCCTGTCTGGTAAGCACAGCGAGGCGCTCACCTGGCGCGTGACGCAACTGCGTGTGGACGCTGTGGTCACCGGGTGTCACGACAAGCGTACAGGATTCGAATCGATCAAGCAGCAACTCCGCGTCGACGACATGCAGACTGCGTATGTCGGAGACGATGTGAACGATCTCTGCGTGCTCGAGCGCGTGGGTGTGTCGTATGCGCCTGCAGACGCGCATGCACTGGTTCGCTCGCGTGTCAGCCACGTGACGTCACGTGCGGGCGGTGAAGGAGTCGCTCGCGAGGTGGCCGATCATATTCTTACGTGTGGAGGGCTGTCGCTGGAGGACGCGTATCGGCCGCTCTTTCAACTCTGGAGTCGTCATGATGTCACCCAGTGAACGCCGAGCCCTGCGGATCGTGATCCCCTCGCGCTTCGGGTCTACGCGTTTGCCGGGAAAACCTCTCATCGATCTGGCCGGTGAGCCGATGATCGTGCGTGTGTACTCGCGGGTTCGCCGTGCTCTTCCGGAAACGGAGGTTGTGGTAGCGATCGATGATGAGCGTATCGCTGACGTGTTGAGGAGACGACAGATAGCGTTTGCGATGACTGACTCCGGACATCAGTCTGGTACCGACCGCGTAGCGGAAGTCGCCAGGGCCTCCGGATGGCGACCGGACGACATGGTCATCAATGTGCAGGGTGATGAGCCGCTGGTGCCAGTCGCTCTGCTGCAGGAGTTTGCTGTGTTCTGTGAAAGCGTTCCCCGCTTTGAGATGGCGACGGTCGCTTGCCCTGTCAAGGACGCTATCCAGATTGATGACCCAAATATCGTGAAGCTGGTCGTCGACAGGGAGGGGCGCGCTCTGTACTTTTCCCGGGCACCGATTCCGCTTTGCCGGGACGGTCGGCCCGCGGCGGTGGAGGGCGTCTTCCGCCGTCACGTCGGAATATACGGATATCAGAACGCTGCGCTGCAACGGCTGGCGACTAATGAGCCGTGTGAACTCGAATCGCTCGAAAAGCTTGAGCAGCTACGTGCATTGTGGCTTGGACTGCAGATTCACGTCATGCATTGGCCTGAGACGCCGCCTCACGGCGTAGATACGCCCGAAGACGTTGAGCGCATTCTTACTATGTTGAAACGGCAAGGTCATGAATCAATTGAACTATATTGAGTCCGCCCGTGAAGTGCTGGGCATCGAGGCGCGTGCGCTTTCAGCACTGGCAGGTCGACTTGACGAAGGCTTCTCGCGCGCGGTCGAGACCATCCTGGCATCCAGTGGGCGCGTCGTGGTTTGTGGGATGGGCAAATCGGGGATCATTGGTCGGAAGATAGCGGCGACATTCGCCAGCACCGGCACGCCGAGCTTCTACATGCACCCAGGAGAGGCCTATCACGGCGATCTGGGAATGGTCGTGCCGGCAGATACGTTTTTTGCGATCTCGAACTCGGGCGAAACTGACGAGGTGATCAAGCTGATTCCATTCTTGCGAAACAATGGAAACCGGCTGATTGCACTGACCGGTAATCGAGCGTCAACGCTTGCGGGCGCGGCACACATTCACCTTGACATCGGCGTAGATGCAGAGGCCTGTCCCTTCCAGCTCGCCCCCACGGCATCGACAACTGCAACGCTCGCCATGGGCGACGCGTTGGCGATCACGCTGATGAGAGTCCGGGGGTTTCAACCGGAAAACTTTGCGCGCTTTCATCCGGGTGGATCGCTCGGTCGGCGGTTGCTCCGCACAGTAAGTGACGAGATGGCGCATAGGGATCTGCCTTTCGTCAGCCACGACACGCCTGCGATCGACGTACTGCAAGCTATGACACGTGGACGTCTTGGGCTCGCGATTGTGCGGCTCGATATCGGCTGGGGCGTCGTGACCGACGGAGACGTGCGTCGTGCCATCGAGCGGCACGGCAACGAGGTTTTACGAACCACTGCGGCGAACATGATGTCTGTTGAGCCAGCAATGGTCTCTCCAGAGACGCGGATTGAGGATGCGCTGCTGGTGATGGAGCAGAAGAAGATCAACGCGCTGCTTGTGTTCGATGGAGCCGATGTCGTCGGGGTGTTCAAGAAGTGAGAGAGAGGCGCGAGCGCGCGGCGTTGCCCTTTTCAGACGGGAACGCCACGCGAGACATGATTCGTTTGTCGGAGGATGTATGAGCGGTTTGTCATTGAGTGGCTTCTCCCGGCTATCGGAAGAGAATTCCGGATTTATCCACTCGTGCCGTGGTCTGGCAGCACTCATGGTGGTGGCAACGCATATCGAGCAGGTGTTTGTCGCACCGTACTGGTCCGGGATTCACGCGTATTCGCTCATCCTCGGCCAGGGCTCTGTCATGTTGTTCTTTGTATTGAGCGGATTCCTGATCTGCAAATCAATAACATCCAGGATATCTGAGGGCGATTATCGCGTTCTCGACTATGCCGCTGCCCGTGCCTGGCGCATCGTTCCGCCTCTGGTGCTTTCGCTTCTCCTGATACTGGCCCTTAGCCTTCTGAGTCCGGCGGTATTCAGTTCCGGGTCAAGCCATTTCTCGCCGGAAAGATACCTCGTTGCCGATGGCTTTCAGCTCGTCCCAGAAGAACTATTGGGAGCAGCCTTGTTTCTGAACGGTTTTGTCACCCATACGCCACGTGTGAACGGGCCGCTATGGAGCTTGTCGTTTGAGGTGTGGCTGTATGCGATCGCAGGTGCAGCGGTGGCCTTCAGACAGGCGCCCAGATATTGGCCGGTAGTGCTTGCGTTCATTGCCCTGCTTGGCTTTCGGGACATGAAGTTCGTTGCGTATGGTGCGGTTTGGGCTGCCGGATTCCTGCTTTGCGTGCACCACAATTCCGGCACCAGATCGCGAAAACTACGATGGCTCGTTTGTGCCGGCGTAGTCCTGTTCGGTGGGGCATCGATCGAGTTCGCAGGCTGCTTTGTTCACAGCTTTAACGCAGCTGGAGGGCAGGCGGGAGCAAACTGGCACTACATCGTAGCTTTCAACTTCTTCATAGGCTTACTATTTACTTGCGTGATAGCGTTGGTCCTGGATCGGCGATCGCCATCCAACGCGCTCCTTTCGAAGAGTGCAGAATATTCTTACACGCTTTATATCATTCATTTTCCAATCCTGCTTTTTGTGTTTGGCGTGACCCAAGCGGTGCTTAGAGGGTCACCGACAAGCCGGATTCTGATTGGGATCGGGACGTTCGCGTTGGTGGTCTGCATCGCACGCGTTGCGTCGACTCTGGTTGAGAACAAGGCGAGATTGAAGCAGCTTCTGTCTCGTGGATTCGCGCTGAGGTGAAGGCTGCAGGACGGCAGCCAGTTTGCACTGCACTGGATGAGAGATCTGACGAGGCAATCTGCGATCAGGCAAATCGGTCGGATCATCAGCAGGGAAGTAAGCAACCGATTGTCAGGAGGCGACTGAGGTGGGCGCGAACCTCAGCCCCCTGTCCCGTAGCGGTTTCCGAAGTTCGGGTCATCGTTTTCGACGGTCAGCGACCTCGAGGCAGATCCATCGATTGGCAGCGACCCACTAAGGGTGCCTCAGCAGGCGACTGGCGGCTTTCCGTTCCGATGGGGCGGGTGCGGTGCGTCATATCGACGATGTTCCAGAGACGCAGCAGTTCACATTCTTCGTGAGCGGGGCACGTGGTGGCGGTCCCTAAGTAATGGGGCAGGCGACCAGGCTTGAGGGAAGGCGTTCTTTGATGTGAATTCCGGAGCGCCCTTCGGTAGGGATACCGTGCAGGTTAGATGGCATGCGCGGCAGCGGCGGTACGGCGTTAGCCAGGCTCGCGCCGAAATGTGAGTCATCGGCACGCACGAGGTCTATGTGGTTCATGTCGCACATGCCTCTGCGACGCAGTCAGTGGTATCACCTGATGAAGACTGGTGCTTTCCCCCCCGCATGGAAGAAGACGGTGCGCCCTGCGATCGCCGGCAGGACGTCCGCAGCAGGCCGCCTTCTGTGAGACTCCGGAGCGAACCGCGGCGCAAGACCATCTGATATCGAGGTGTGGTCCAGTCAGCGACGACCGGAAGCGCCGGCCGTGGGCTTCAAAATCATAGGTGATAGTGTTGATATGGGACCGCAAGGTGCGGCGATCAAGTGCGACGACTGGCGTCGTCCGCGTTTATAGCGACAAAGATTTGCCGTTAATGTGCGTCCCGGCGAAAATCGGGGAACCTCGCAAACGTGATGTAGTTGGAATTATGTTGACTTTGCGCACCGCCTTCGGGATCGTCGAAGGACGTGCGTATCACCGCAATGATATCGTCACCGCTAAATTCCCAATCCACGTATTGAAAGCCGTGTCGCTTCACGTCAGGATGCCGCATGACGACAGAGGAAACAGACCAGTTGTGCAGGTCGGGGGACGAAATCAATGCAAGGGTATTGCGAACGCGTTCGAGGCTTTCATGTCCGTCGTTCGCAAGTACAGCGTTTGTCAAAGACCAGTACCGTTGTGAGGTTGGGTCAAACCGAACGGTGAACTTCTTGCCTCCACCAGGCATGTCGACGAAGTCGCGCGTCGGATCGAAACTCAGCGTCGTCTCATCGGACCCGACGTGGACGATCGCTGCTTTCTCAACCCCGTTCCGGGTATTGACGCGAAGCAGGATTCCTGGCGGTCCGTTCTTGAAAAGAACTACGCTGCCTTCCTCCCAGGAAATGAACTTTCCACGCAGCCATGCAGGGTTCGAGGCTTGATGTTTTGATACGGTCCAGTTCTGCGTATCCAGGAGGTTCGAGTGTTGCGGGGCGGACATGACGAGTGAGCGCAAATCTCCGCCTTCGACCACGTCGTAGGCGCGCCAGACGCGACCTTGGCTCACCACGACAGGAACTGCACCCGTGATGTAACGCCCCGGCAGATTGAATCGTCCCGTAGACGCGTCGGTTGCATCAGTCCACGTAGCGCCGCCGTCAACGGATCTGCGAATGGTGGGTGTGCCCATTGCCCGATCAGTTCCCATCAAATATAACGCGTTGTCCAGGACGAACAGCGATGACCAGTACTGGCCGGAGACCGTGCTCTGTCTAGTCCAGCTCTGACCTTTGTCACGCGACGCCATGACGGTCACGTAGTCTTCCGACGAACCGGGCCCAAACGTGTCGTAGGAAGCGACATAGGTGCCATCGGGTAGCACCGCCAATGCCGGGGATCCAAGGAATACGTGCGTGGATGCAGCACTATGGGCGATTACGCGACCTGGGGGACCGACATTCGTTCGCCCTTTTGCGGAGGCGGCCACCCCGCAGGCGCAAAGGACGCTGACAAGCATGAGCGAAAGCCTGCAACTGAGGCGGGCAAGGTGCCTGCCGGCCTGGCGACTCCGATCTGGCAGGCTCGATTTACGCGTGCACATAGCTCGAGTGGGCGTCATTGGCATGATTGACATTTAGATACGGGAATTCGCCGCGATGGCACGAGTGCCAGGACGCTGGGTCGAGAGGCGGCGGTTGGGGGGCGAAGGTGCGGTGTTTTGCTCGGCGAGGACGACGAAGAGCAGCAGCGTCATCCAAAGCATCCCATAGAGCACGTGATACTTGAAGAGCATGATTGGCAACAGGTAAGCGAGATATCGCCACTTGTTGCGATTGCGGAACATCACCCCAATCGTACCAAAGAACACAGCGGACCCGACAACGCCTACACTGAATAGAACGTAGACGTAGAAGGAACTGTCTCGTGCCTGATATCCACGCATGTGTGTTTTGCCGACGTTATTCCGGTCGTCCCAGAATAGACCGCTTCCGAAGGCACCCGCAGTGAGATCACGATCCTGGAGTTCGGTCAGAATTAGTGTCCGGCTGCCCACGGCGTCATAGTCGACCGACTGGTTTACACGTTGGTCGTAGACGTTGTACATCGCGGGCGCGCACAATAACGCGGCCAGAATGACGAACAGCTTGAGACGCAGGTTCCCGCGTTCGAACATCACATGGACGAATCCAAGCACTGCACAAACTACCATCGACGCTACCGAGAAACTGATCAGCGCGGTGCCGAATGCAATGACCGAGGCGAGCGTAATCCGACGTTTCACCAGAAGTAAGAGAACGCCGCACGGAATCACCGTCATTGCGTAGAAGGACGGTTCAGAGTAGAGGCCAAGCGCGCGGATGGAGATCAGGCTGTCACTCAGTGCTTTCGTTGCATAGAGGGCGTCGGCGTCGGACTCGCGAATATAGCTATCAAAGTCAACGAATACACCAGTGGCCAGATAGTACAGGAGCTGGAAAAGAAAAAATGCACCATGAATATAGATCAACGCCGTGCATGCTGACTCGATCGACTTGAGCGAAAGGACGCCGCTGCTGAACATCCAGTAGAGCAGCACGATGTAAGTCTGGATCAGTACAAATTTGATGAAAAAGTTGAGATAAAAATCACCGAATGCAGAAAAAATAAACGAGATGGTGATACACCCAAGCCAGTATGTCAGCATCCCGTGGGCATTGGCTCCTTTCTCAAGAAGGGAGGGGGTCCGCAGGAATAACAGGGCGCACGCGAAGAAATACGCTGCAAAGGTTGCTCGAACGCTGAATGCGTTCAGGGAGAAAAAGAATACACTTGCGGTGAACAGAAAGGTCGACATAAGGGAATTTCGGATCGGAAGCTGTACCTTGCATAGCAGTTGACGTTCAGGCACGCCACGCAGGTCGCCAATCCGTCCGGCGCCGACGTTTTAATCGCAGTCCATGGATCGGTGTCCTGGTGGTTTCAGGAGATTTATTCCGTGGGCGCCCGCAGAGGATAAATGGACGCTGGCGCGTCGCGCTGCCCTCGTCCGATCCAGTCAAGCTTATGTCGGCTAACGACTGGCAGTCGGCAAGCTGCCGAGGGGATTTGTAGCTTTTTTGAAGTGATGGGAGACGCCACGCATCCGGTCCAGTATTCACCCTTCCCCATCGAAGGAAGGTTCATCGCGCGGGTACGAGTTACACTCGACCGACTAGGCCCAGTGTTCGCAAAGCCACGGTGAATACATATCGATCGCCCCCTGAATTGGTGCATGATGTCCGTACGCGACTGCCGAGACGGCAAACAGCGAGGCAGCAGCAATCGGACGCAGGCGTCGCGGAACGACAGGAGCGCCGCTCCATCGAATCAGAAGTATCGTCACGAGCATGCCAAGCGTCCATCCGGAGACCACTTCTGAAACTGTATGAGCCTCGTCGAAAACGCGCGAGATACCGATAGCCGTCGCGAACCCGATGCCTGGCCAGATGGCAGCGCCAGGTTTGATGCGCGAGCCGTCGTTCAGGACGATCAGCCATGACATCGGCCAAATTGCAGAAGCGAGCATTGTGTGTCCGCTGATCATGCGAAAATCCAGCGAGCGAATCTGTATTCCGCATCCTGCGTACAAGATCTTTGTCACGCCAACGAGCAGCATTGCTGCCGAAAGAAGCGCGGCCCATGATATGGCAACGCGCGCGCCGGTCGGCGAACGCGTTAGCCACACGAAGCAGACAATGGCAAGCGGGATCGTCAACGCTGCGTCGCCCAGATTACTGATAGCGGACCACATGCTGTATTCCGAAAGAAGAAAGGTGCCCACTATATCAGGCGATGTTGGCTTGCTCCCAGTTCGCAACGTATCGAGCCATCGAATCGATGGGAGAGGCGATTGGCCGTCGACTCTCACATAAAAGAGTTCGGAAGCCGGGTCGGTCGGAGCTGAGGTGGAACGTGTGATCCCTTTCGATGTCGCACGGCGTTTGGGTGTTTGCGAAAGAGAGCCGAAGTGTTGGAAGCGCGCGGAATTCCCACCTATTTTGTGTCTCCGACGTTCGTTTTGAGCGAGTTGTGGCGAATTAAACACTCAGGCCTCCAGATTATGTCATCCCTATCCGTCAAAATCGGAACGTATTCGGCCACTTGCACCACCTGGCTGAAGGACGACGTTATGCTTTCGCCCGATATCAGCGCATTCATCATGGAGTTCGTATGCTTAAGGTCACGAAGGCCGTTTTTCCGGTAGCTGGTCTCGGTACACGCTTCCTCCCCGCCACGAAGGCAAGTCCGAAGGAAATGCTGCCTGTTGTGGACAAGCCGTTGATCCAGTACGCAGTGGAAGAAGCTATTGCAGCGGGCATCACTGAAATGATTTTCGTGACCGGGCGTAGCAAACGGGCGATTGAAGACCATTTCGACAAATCGTACGAGATTGAGGCGGAACTGGAAGCGCGTGGAAAGAAGCAACTGCTGGAACTGGTCCGTGGTATCAAGCCCAGCCATGTCGATTGCTTTTACGTTCGCCAACCGGAAGCGCTCGGGCTCGGCCATGCTGTATTGTGCGCTGAGAAACTCGTGGGCGATAACCCGTTTGCGGTTATTCTCGCAGATGACCTGCTTCATGGTGAGCCGCCCGTGACATCGCAGATGGTGGATCTGTTCAACCACTACCACAGTTCAGTACTCGGAGTGGAGGAGATCCCGCGAGCAGACACGCGTTCATACGGAGTTGTCGACGGAAAGACGTGGGAGGAGAACATCGTCAAGCTCTCAGCGATTGTCGAAAAACCCGCCCCCGACGTGGCGCCATCGAACCTCGGGGTTGTCGGTCGCTACATACTCAAGCCGCGGATCTTCAAGCATTTGCGCGCACTGAAGCCAGGTGCGGGCGGCGAACTGCAACTCACAGATGCAATTGAGTCCTTGCTCAGCGACGAACAGGTCCTCGCCTACAAGTACCGGGGGACGCGGTACGATTGTGGTAGCAAGCTCGGCTATCTGAAGGCCACGGTTGAGTTTGCGCTCCAGCACAGCGAGGTAGGCGCTGAGTTTGCTGAGTACCTGAACCTGCAATTGCGACGCGTTGATCAGCGCGAAAATGAAGCGGAGGATGCGCGCGAGAGCGTGGACGCTGTCTGAGGACGTCAGCGGCCGATGCTATCGGCTAACTGCTTGTTCGAGTGCATTCAGCTTTGCGCCAATCGGTACCCTGGGATAGTCCCCCGCTGTCCTGGTTTCGCCTGCCATGTTCTGGACATGGCAGGCTTTTTTCCCAACCTGGATCAGTCTTCGATATATGTCCACCTATAAAGAATTGCGTGAACAGCTCGCAATGCTTGATCTCAAGATCGCCGAGGTATTCAAGCATGAGCGAGAGATTGTGATTCAGGAAATTCGGAGAAAGTTGGAGTTACATCAGCTTACGGTCGATGATATCCGAGGTAGATCCCGCCAGTTGATTGCGAAAATTCGTGACCCAAAGACGGGTCGCGTGTGGTCCGGACGCGGTCGAAAGCCTTCATGGGTTGACGCTGCGCGCATTGAGGAAAACTTACCCCCTACGCGGCAAGAGTCCACGTTCTGACATTCGGGCCGCTCCTGGGCAGACAGAGCTCTCGTGAGACGACGTGAGTAGGGGGCTCACATCTGGCGCGGATACGCGAGAGGTTCTTGTGGCAACGGGCAGGGTGGTAACTTTCGACTGTTCGAAGGCTCAATTGGCTGTGCTTGAAGGGAGCAGCCAGCGGAAGCGTGGCGCGCTGAATCTCAAGTCGTTCTCGCGGACATCGGCGCAAAGGTCAATGAATGTGGGCATTCCTGGCGCGACATCTTTGGATCTCATAGTGTGTCCACGAGCAGGATGTCGAAAGGTAAGCCACCAGCGAAGTCCCTTTATCCAAAGGCAGGAGCGACATGGTCGGGGAGAGACGGGGATCCGGCCTGGATCACGGAGGCGAAGAATCGCGCGCGCTTCCTGGCAAAGCGATGGTATTCACGATAGCTCGGGATGAGGTGAGCGCTCCGACTGGACTTGAACGTTAACGCAATTCATGGAGGTCAATATCCGGAGACGCCAATTTGGCGATCCGAACCGGTAGCATTGACGGGATTGCTCTGCAATTGAGGTGCGTCTCGATCATGCTATCAGTATCGAGCGGTAGAAATACTCAGTGTAGCAGCGTCGGTTTATCGATGACGGAGTGTTCGTTCAGGAGGTTTTTTGCCCATTTGATCGAAGATGCAGACAGATTGGGTGCGTGTCTAACAACCGTTTCCAATGCAGCAATATGTGCGGTCCAAAAGTCGTTGAGCTCTCCAGGCTCTGGATGTTGCGCGAAGAGGCATTTGAAGGCTGCAATTATTGTACACAGCAGAATTCCACGGGATTCTTCGTCGATCGAGTGTGTGCCATGCTTTGAAGATAGATTTTCATCTTCGTCGAGTGCTTCTGTGCAGTTGATCTGATCGAATTCAGACACAAGTGCTTCCATCTCGGACTGGGCGGCTATCCAGTACGCCCCGGACGAATCGCTACCCTTTGAGGACGCGAATATCGCCTCCGTGGAGCGCCGAAACGTTTTGGCAGAGGCGCTCCGATTTGTGCGGTTGGTAACTATCTGCACGATGTCGTAAAGTGCGAGTATGTGTATGTGGAGTCTAAGCTCAAGCGCCGCATTCTGATCTAACAGCTGATGGACTTCTTTCTCCAGATTACGGATGCTATCGACAAGTGAATCATGTTGATCGTTATTCATCTAGCGTGATAGTGTTAGAATTTTGCTGTTTTATAAATGACTGATCTGGCTGTTGATCGATTGCGACATTTCGCCCGGATCTCGGTCACGTTGCCGACGGGCTGGCTGATCGATACCATCAACGTATTGCTGTGAAGATTGGTGTGCCTCAAAGTCGAGCGAACATTTCGGTGTTTTGTTCGTGAGCTGTTAGTTGGAACGCGACTGCAACTTCGCGGTTCTGGTCTCTAATACCGGCGGTTGACCAAGTGCGTAAGTGGATTCGACGGCGCCTGTTAAAGTGGATTCCGTGCGGTTCGATTGAAGGAGATCGCGAGTATTTATTGAACGTCCGGATGACAGAATAGGACACTGACTGAGCAAGCGGGAGGATCTTAACGTGCGCCCAATTCTGGCCAGTTTGCTTGTTGGCACGGTTGTGCTGTTCATCGCTACATTCAGGGTTGCAGCCCGCCGGCGCCGCCAACGGCGACGCGACGAACTGATGCGCAACCTTGATCATCACGAGTGGTATCACGGTTCGCGGCCCCGGCCCCGGCCCCGGCGCCGGCGCCGGCGCCGGGGCGGGGCGGGGCAACGCGCTAGCGCGGGGTCGTCCATGTGGGGCGAGTTTCCCGGTCAGTTTCGCGTACCTGGCATAGGGGAGGTCGGCGCGAAGGCGAGAGAGGGCGGCGCACGGAGCACACATGCAACTCTCGCCGGCATTGCCTTTCGCAAGCCGATTGATTCGTGTGGTGCCAGTGACGCAACAGTGAACGCATGCATTGAAATGCTATACATACCCGTACGGATTTTTTTCCTGCCAGCGCCAGTGATCGATGCACATGCGCTCGATGCCGTATTCTGCCTTCCAACCGATGAGTGATTGTGCCCTCGCGGGATTGGCATAACATTCGGCGATGTCGCCGGGACGGCGGTCTACGATTTCATATGGCACAGTACGTTCGCACGCCTGCTCGAAGGCCTTCACGACTTCGAGGACGGTGTAGCCGCGTCCGGTGCCCAGGTTCACGATGAAACCCTGGTCACGCGCAGCCAGCGCATCGAGCGCTTTTAGATGTCCGTTTGCCAGATCCACAACGTGAATGTAGTCCCGCACGCCTGTACCGTCTGGCGTCGGATAGTCGCCGCCGAACACGCGCAGTTTTGGCAGCTTGCCGACAGCCACCTGCGCGACAAACGGCATAAGGTTGTTCGGGATACCGGCGGGGTCTTCGCCAATCAGGCCGCTCTCGTGCGCGCCCACCGGATTGAAATAGCGCAACACCGCGATACGCCATGACGGATCTGAGATCGCGACGTCACGCAGGATCTGCTCGGCGATGAGCTTTGATTGTCCGTATGGGTTGGTTGCGGTGAGCAGGTAGGTTTCGTCGATGGGCGAGCGCTCCGGCGCGCCATACACCGTCGCCGAAGAACTGAACACAAACTGCTTGCAGCCGTATCTGCGCATCACGTCCAGGACCGTGAGCAGACATTCCAGGTTGTTGCGATAGTATTCGATCGGTTTGGCCGCAGATTCGCCGACGGCTTTGAGTGCCGCAAAGTGGATCACGCCAGTGATTTTATGTGTCTCGAAGATGCGCGTAAGCGCCCGTGCGTCGCGCACATCTTCTTCGTAGAAGGTGAGTTGTTTTCCTGTGATCTTCTGGACGCGCGCGAGCGATGCCAGGTGGCTATTGACGAGATTATCTACGACGACAACGTCGATGCCTGCCTCCAGTAGCGTCACGCAGGTGTGTGAGCCGATGTAGCCGGCGCCGCCTGTGATGAGGATTGTGCTTTTGGTGTTCGTCGTCGAGAAGGAGTTTGCTGGAGTCATCAGATATTTTCAGAGCTTCATACCGGGGGATCGCGGATCTGTTCTGGCAGATTCACGGATCTGTGTCGCAGCGCCTGTACGGTGGCAAGGAGCCGCTGAAAAGCAACCAACTGGCCGCTCACTTGCAGATTGACAGGCTTCTAACCTACCACGTGCTGCAAGGTAAGTCGGGGTGATTGCCGCAAAGTGGAATGTTTTGGCGAGTTTGGTCTACGTGACCATATTGGAAGAGGTTTGTTCGGTTAAGCGTGAAGGTAAGCCGCCGGATTGGCGTTTTCGTCGGCCTGAGAAGCGGGGGCACGAGTGAGTTCTCAAATACACGATAAACGGCAAGAGATTCCCTCTGCTACCGACGTACAAACGTCGATCCTCGATTGGTCTCGGCTAGCTGGTTACCGTCCATCAAACGTTCAAGCGGAAAGTTCTTCGGACCGAGCACGCGGTGTCGAGTTTCGGCGCAAAGAGAGCTACATCTCGGCATTGAAGCAACGCCGTCAGAACGATTGGTGAGCGAAAAAAACCGCCAGGCATTTCCAGCCTGGCGGTGCGAATCCGGGTTCGATCTAGTTCGGGGGGAACCGGACCCGGTGGACCACATTAGGCTCTGGGCAGCACGAGCCAAACGTGACGGGAATTTAACAGACAGGTTTGTCGTATCGATTTCAATGGCGTTCACATACCAGATTTTGGCCGACTGGTCCGGGTCCTGAGAATTTGACGGCATCTTTACTTTGCGATCGATGAATATCCGTGATCTGTGAATGGCTGGAGAATCGTGTTTTATTTGGTGTCCTTCGTCGGAAGATTTGTAGGTGAGGCTAATGAGCCGGAAAACGGAAGATATCCAGCTCTGCACGATGAGCCCGCGGTCAGTTGTGTCGCACGAGACAGCAAACTTCGCTCCATTGATTATGTCTCGCCGAGGAAGTCGCCTTCACGCTGATCGTTGTTCCGAGGGCGTGTGACACAGAATCTGAAGTGTGTTCGCAGTGCCAATCCCGCCCCCCGAAACCGCCGGCGAAATAGGAACAATAGTTAGCGAATATCACGCACAGGTAGCATCGCAGCAAGCGGGTTTCGACTCGCTCACGAAGTGGTTTCGGCAACAATCGGTGACGCGCTTCTACTAGTACTGATCGGACAATACCGTCGACCTTTTCGCAAGAGATCGAATAGCGACTGAGCATAGTCTTCCGCTGTCCCGACAACTAATAGCAGCACGGTGTCCTTGGTCTTCTTCACTGGATCCGGAAGCCGCCCAGTTCTGCATGGAACCAAGCCTGCCTCGTTAACCACTCAGAATCAGCAATATCCGCGTCGCGCTCGCCCAAGGCAAATCTATGTTGATCGCTATGGCGAGTCGGGATTTGTAGTCCCGGTAGTGTCAAAAGGTAGTGAGGCTATTGCGCCGATCTGTCAAGATTGGCGGCGCACGATCGGAGCGCTTGTGGCGAAAATGCACAGCACAATTTCTCTCCTGAATACGCTGGCTTGCGATTGCTTATACTCTGTGCACCTCTTTTTCCGAGGCGCTTCGTATGCTGCAGGAATGGCTTTTTTTCCCGCGACTTGGCTGGAATACTCCTATTACTTTGGCGCTAACGTCGGCGATGGTCGGCAGTGTCGTAACGCTAGTTTGGATCGCGGCGCGAGATGGCCGAGAACGCAGGCGCCACCGACGTGACACTTCTTTGGAGCTGGCGTTAGCGCTGGAAAGCTACGCTCGGACCTGTCGTACGGTGATGCATAAGGCAGCCTGGGCGGCGTCGGAGCCAGTCGGTCCCGCGATCCGTGAGCCCAGCAAGGGCGTGTCCGTTCCCGCCTTTGCCTATCCGGACAAGTTGCGATGGGACGTTCTGAGCCGTGGACTCGTCTCGGAGTTGCGCGAGTACCCGGCAACGGCGCACGCCGCTCGGGAGTATGTCGAGGCATTCCGCGAATTCGGTGAGCCGCTCGACTTTTGCGGTCAGGTTGAAATCGAATGTGCAAAAGCTGCGAGAGGAACGTTAGCGTTGGCTCGTACCACGCGCCGGCGGCACGGAGCCGCGACGTGGAAGCCGGGCGCCAGAGATTCGGCCATGGAGCGTGAACTGTCCGACTTCATCGCAATCGCCGAAGAAAAGCGCAAGCAATTGCTCGAATGTCGGACGGGGCCAACAGTCGGAGTTGGCTGGGAAGCTGACGTACAACCACTCAAACGCCAGTTAAGCGTGTGAGGGCTCGACGACGCAAAGCGGCATCAGTCCGCGAGCCGCTTTGCGCCCTGACTGGTTATTCAGCGTAAAGCAGTCGTTCGGCTCTGTAGCCTACGTAGAGCTGAGATCTTGTAAGGTGGCGTGTTCCCTCCTAATCTGTAGCAGGAGCGCCCGGTTGCCGGTCGTCGTAACCTGCGCGCTTTTCCTGGTAGCCTATCGCTGCTGATTGCCTGGCGCAAAGCAGCAGACCCAACATGGGAAGCGCGATATAGCTCACGCCCAGCAGCGTAATCACGTCGCTCGACACGGACGACACGAGGCTATTCACACCGAACGCCAGTCCCATCTGCGAGCAGCAATAAATGGCGCCTGCGCCGCCGCGATGGGCCGTAAAGCGGCTCATGCAAATGGCCGACGCGCAAAGCACGATAAACGAGTAGCTGAACGACACGCCCGCGACGCTCAGCAGAAAGCCGCGCGCGGACAAGCCACCCAGCGTCGAAAGCGTCAGCAACGCAACGCCGCAGAAGATGGCGATGAAAAGCCCGGCGATCATTGTCGGGAGCATCCCGAATCGGCCGATCAACCTGGGCAACAGCAAACGGCTGACGACCAGGCCGCTACCGACCAGCGCGCTGACCCATCCGTACTGCGTGGCGGAATAGCTGAACTGCTGCTGCAGCACGAATGGGCTCGAGCTCGTGTACATGACAAAGCAGGTCATGCCGACACCGGCCACAATGGTCGACGAAACGAACGTCGCATCCGACAACACCACGCGGTAGGCCGCGAAGACATCGCGTGCCGTGATCGAGCGATTCTTGTGCGCGTTCGTTTCACGGCAGCGCAGATAAACCGCGAACATCGCGCAGAGCAGCAACGCCATGACGACAAAGTTGGCGCGCCACCCGAACCACGTTTGCACGAAGCTGCCCACCAGCGGGCCGAGCACGAACGAAAGCCCCGTGAACAAGGTGATGTACGAACTGGCAATCGCGTAACGATCGCCTTGCACGATATCGGCCAGCACGATGCGCGACAGGGCGAGGCACACGCCGCTGCCCAGCCCCTGAACGAAGCGCGCGAGCAAAAAGCCCGTGATCTTCGCAGCGAACACGGTCCAGAGATTACCCATGATCGCAACCGCGAGGCCGATCAGAATGACGGGCTTGCGGCCATGCTTGTCGCTCATCGGTCCATACACGAGCGCTCCCACGCCCGTCCCGAAGAGAAAGACGGAGATCGACGCCTGCACATATTGCTGCGAGGCGTGCATGACGTTCATGATTTCCGGCAGCGACGAAAGATGAATGTCCGTGCCGAGCAGACCAATGAGGAGCAACGCCGTGACCACCACGACGACCTTCATTTCATCGCGGCTAAAGCGCACTTTTTTCGATGGGGACACAGACCGTCCTTGCAATGTTTCGGGCTCGAGCGAGGTGGGCTGGGGCATCAGGCGAGGCACTCCTGCTCGTGCCTTTGCAGATGACGCGCGATGATCTGCGCGCTTTCGCGACTCATGATGCTGTGGTGATCGCCCGGCACGTGCACGACGTCCAGCGCTTCGGCGAGCGCGCCCCAGCCGAGGTCGGGTTCGCCGAACTGCCGCGCGAAACCTTCCTCGCCACAGCACAGCAGCACGCGTCCGCTAAAGGGCGCCGGACGATACGTGCGAAGCGCTTCGTCATTCGCGGCGATCACCGACAGCACCTGCCTGATCTGCCGCTCGCCTGTGCCGGCCGGCAGCAAGCCTTGTTGCGTTGCGGCTTCGAGCACATGGCGCCAGTGCACGTCAGCGGGCACATCGCGCAAGTTCTCCCAATCGAATGACAGCTTCGGCATGAGAATACCGAGCATCACGGCGTCGTCGCTGAGCCATTGCCGGGCCGCCATCTTGCCGTAGGTACCGTTGCGGTACAGCGGTTGCACGCTGGTGTTTTGCGCGCGCGAGTCCAGCAGGGCCAGCAGCGCCACGCTTTCGCCGCGTCGCTCAAGCTGCTGCGCCATCTCGTACGCAATGCATCCGCCCATCGAATGCCCGATCAGCCGGTATGGGCCCTCGGGCTGCACCGATTTCATCAGGTCGATGTAATCCGAAGCCATCGCTTCGATGCTGCGCAGCGGGGTCGATTCGCCTAGCAGGCCGCCCGCCTGGATGCCGTACACGGGCTGGTCGCCGCCCAGGCTGCGCGTGAGTTCGACGTAGTTGGTCGTATGGCCGCCATACGGGTGAATGCAGATGAGTGGCGGCAACGCGCCCGTGGTGCGCATGCCTACCAGTTGCTGGCGGCGCGGGTCGCGCATCGTTTGCAACGAAGCGGCGAGCGCTTGCACCGTGGGGCTTTCGAGCAACGCCGCCGCCGGCAGTTGATGGCCGATCAACTGCTCAATCTGCAGAATGACGCTTAGCGCCGAAAGCGAGGTGCCGCCGAGTTCGAAGAAGTTGTCGGTCACGGCAACCGACGGCATGCCGAGCACCTCCGCGAAGATGCGGGTCAGCTGCGACTCCACGGTGTCGTGCGAAGAAGCCGCGGTCGACGCATCGTGGGATGCGGCTGCGTCCGGTTCGGTCGCGGATTGGCGAGGCTGCAAAGCCACAGCACGCGCCGGGCTCGTGCTTCGTGCCTGCGGCCAGAAACGTTGACGCTCGAACGGATAGCCCGGCAACGCGGCACGCCGCCGCTTGGCGCCTTCGTGCAGCTTATCCCAGCACGGCGCGACGCCAGCCACCCACAAGCGCCCCACGCTCAGCGCCAGCGCGCCGCAATCGGACCATCCCGGCGCGCCGGAGAGCGTGGCCGTTGCGACTCGCGCATTCGCACTGTCCGCATGCCGCCGGACGATCGAGGTGAACGCGTGCCCCGGGCCCACTTCGACAAAGAGCCCGTCCGGTGACTGAAGCAACGTGTCGAGCCCCTCGGCGAACCGCACCGTCTGGCGCATATGGCGCACCCAATGTGCAGGATCGGTGGCCTGCTCGTTCGTGACCCACGTTCCGGTCACGTTGGTGATGTACGGAATCTGCGGAGCACGCAACTCGACCTGGCTGACGAGCGCCATGAATGACTCGAGCGCCGGATCGAGCAGCGCGGAATGAAACGCGTGCGACGTTGCCACGCGCTTGCAGCGCAAGCCGGCGTCGTCGAGGCGCACCTGCACGGCGTCGATCTGTTCGGCCGGACCCGCGAGCACGCTAGAGCGCGCCGCGTTGACCACAGCGAGATCCACGCCGTTCGCGACGTAGGGCGCCAGTTCCTGCGCCGACGCTTCGACTGCGAGCATCGAACCGGCGGGCAAGGCCTGGATTAGCTGGCCGCGCAGGACGACGAGCTTCAGCGCACCGGCCAACGACATGACGCCGGCCACGCACGCGGCCACGTATTCGCCGAGGCTGTGCCCCATCATCGCGTGCGGGCGCACGCCCCAATGTTCCAGTTGTCGCACGAGCGCATATTCGACCACGAAGAGCGCGGGCTGCGTGATGGACGTCTGCATGAGCCGCTCGCGTGCGGCATCGGTTGCGCCGGGTACATCGACTGGCGGATACAGGACCGTGCGGATGTCGAGGTCCATGAGCGGCTGAAGCAACTGCGCACAGTGGTCGACACAATCGCGGAACACGACTTCGGACGCGTAGAGATCGCGGCCCATGTTGACCTGCTGCAGACCTTGTCCGGGGAACAGGTAGGTGACGCGCGCGGACGGCGCGGTCACGCCCGTGCCGCTGCGCGTTGCGGGCAGTGCAGTGAGCGCTTCGAGCGCGGCGGACGCACTGTCGCACACGACGACGCGCCGGTGCGGGAAGTGCGTGCGTCCCAGTTGAAGCGTGTAGGCGATATCGCCCAGATCGGCGGCAGGATCGTCCCGCAGGTGGCTGGCCAGGTTGTCGGTCATCGCCTGCAGCGCACGCTCCGATTTCGCCGACAACGCCAGCACGTGAAACGCCGCATCGCCTTCGCGCTCGCGCGCGGCCTGCGACGGCGCTTCCTGCAGAATCACGTGCGCATTCGTGCCGCCAATGCCGAACGAACTCACGGCGGCGCGCCGCGGCGTGGCGGTGCGCGGCCAGTCGGTCAGCGTGTTGTTCACCCAGAACGGGCTCTTTTCGAGTTCGAGCTTCGGATTGGCCGACTCGAAATGCAGCGTCGCCGGAATCTTGCCGTGATGCACGGATAGCGCAGCCTTGATGAGGCCGGTGACGCCCGCCGCTGCGTCGAGGTGGCCGACATTCGACTTCACCGAGCCGAGCGCGCAGAACTGCCGCGCATCCGTATGGCGGCGCCACGCGCGCGTGAGCGCATGAACTTCGATCGGGTCGCCCAGCGGCGTTGCGGTGCCATGTGCCTCGACGAAGCCGATGCTTGCCGGATCGACGTCCGCACGCGCGAGCGCATGCTCGATCACGTCGGCCTGGCCGTCGGTGGCCGGGGCGGTGAAGCCCACCTTCGCGTTGCCGTCGTTGTTGATCGCGGAGCCCTTGATGACCGCCCACACATGGTCGCCGTCTGCGAGCGCGGCGGACAAACGCTTGAGCACGACGATCGCGCCGCCGCTGCCGCGCACCGTGCCTTGCGCGCGGCTGTCGAACGGACGGCAGCGCCCATCGGCCGAAAGAATGTGCCCTTCCTGATGCAGGTAACCGGTGCCGTGCGGCATTTCGAGCGACACGCCGCCTGCCAGCGCGATATCGCATTCGCCGAGCAGCAATTGCTGGCAGGCCACATGAACGGCGACGAGCGAGGTCGAGCACGCCGTTTGCACGGTCAGCGCCGGGCCGCGCAAATTGAGCTTGTACGCGAGCCGCGTGGAGAGAAAGTCCTTCTCGTTGAGGATGGTGGTCTGGAACAGTTCGGCAGCGCTTTCCGGATGCGCGTCGAGATAATGGAGCAGATACCCCGAGCGGCCCGTGCCGCCGACCACGCCGATCCTGCCGGTGTAGCCCGCGTTCGCATAGCCCGCGTGTTCCAGTGCCTGCCAGCCCGTTTCGAGGAAGAGGCGCTGCTGCGGGTCCATCAAGAGCGCTTCGCGCGGCGGGTAGCCGAAAAACGCGGCGTCGAATCGATCCACGTCGTCCAGCACGCCCTTGCGCTTCACGTAGCGAGGGTCGGCAAGCAGGGCGGGATCGACGCCGGCCGCGAGCAGCTCGCTATCGCTCAGTGGCCTGACCGATTCGACACCGGCCACGAGATTGCGCCACAACTCCGCAACGCTCTGCGCACCGGGGAAGCGACCCGCCATGCCGATGATGGCGATGTCGGTGTCTGCATGATCGACGCCATGCGGCACGCGCGCCGCTTTTCGCGCGATGTATTGCGCAGGGTTGGACGGCGCGGCAACGGCTGCCGGTCCGGACGCGCCGCGCAGGTGATCTGCCAGCGACCGGATGTTCGGAAAGCGGAACAGGTCCATCGTCGGCACGTGTTGCCTGAGTGTCTGTTCGAGTTCGATCTCCACGCGAACGAGATCGAGCGAATGACCGCCGACTTCGAAGAAATTGTCGTCAATCCCCACGGCGTCCAGCTTCAACACCGCTTTCCACACGTCGGCAATCTGCTGCTCGAGCGCGTCGCGCGGGGCGAGCACGCTGTGCGGGGTCACGCGCTCGGCGTCGGGCAATGCCGCGCGATCGATTTTGCCGTTTGGGGTGAGCGGCCATGCGTCGAGCAGCATGATCGCCGAGGGCAGCATGAAGTCGGGCAGCTTGCCTTGCGCATGGGCGCGAATGTCAGCAGCGGTGATGGCGCCCGCTTCGTGAGCAATGGCGTAAGCCAGCAGCGATGGCGCGCCGCCGTTCGTCGCCCGCGCGATCACCAGCGCTTCGCGCACGCCGGCGCATCCGGCGATCACCGACTCCACTTCGCCCAGCTCGATGCGAAAGCCGCGAATCTTCACCTGATGGTCGAGGCGCCCGAGGTATTCGAGGCTCCCGTCGGGCAGAAAGCGGGCGAGGTCGCCCGTTTTATACATGCGCGCGTGCGGGCCTCCGAACGGATTGGCGATGAATCGCTCGGCCGTGAGGTCGGGGCGGTTCAGGTAACCGCGTGCAAGACCGGAGCCAGTAATATGGATCTCGCCCGCAATTCCCACCGGCACCTGCTGCAATTGCGCGTCGAGCACGTACACGCGCGTGTTCGCGATCGGCCGCCCGAGCGACACGCGTTCGGCGTCCGGCTGCAGGGGCGCAATGGTCGCGCACACCGTCGCTTCGGTCGGCCCATACGCGTTGAGAAAGCGGCGTCCAGGCGCCCAGCGCTTGACGATGTCGAGGCTGCATGCCTCGCCGGCAGCGGCAACAGTGCGCAGTGTCGGCACATCTTCGGGCTGCAGCAAAGCAAGAACGGAAGGCGGCAGCGTGATCACCGTCACGGCGTGGCGCGCGATGGTGTCAATCAGCGCCGAGCCCGGCATCATGTCCGCTTTCGACGCGAGGCACAGCGCGGCGCCGGCGCACAAGGTGCTGAAAATTTCCGCGACCGACGAGTCGAAACTCGCCGACGCGAACTGCAGGAGGCGGCTGTCTGGGCCGATTTCGAACAACGCGGCCATGGTATGGACCATGTTGGACAGGCCGTAGTGCTCCAGCATCACACCCTTCGGGCGTCCGGTGGAACCGGAGGTGTAGATGACGTACGCGAGATCGTTCGGCTTCGAGGCGATCTCGAGGTTGTGCACGGATTCGCCGGCAATGGCAGCGGCTTGCGTATCGACGCACACGCGCCGTACCTTTGCGGACGACACCTCCGCGCCGGCGCCCTGGCCCGTGAGCAGCAAGCTCAGCCCCGAATCGTCCTGCATGTAGGCAAGACGCTCCTGCGGGTAGCTCGGGTCCAGCGGCAAATACGCGCCGCCTGCCTTCAGCACCGCGAGAATCGCGACCACCAGCGCGGGGCCGCGCTCCATGCTTACGCCGACCAGCTCGCCCGGTTTCAAGCCGCCGCGGCGCAGATGATGTGCAAGCTGATTGGCGCGTGCGTTGAGTTCGGCATACGACACCGTCTGCGTTTCGTGAAGCAGCGCCGCGGCCTGCGGCCGGCGTTGCGCCCAGTCTTCGACGAGCCGGTGCGCGGGCGTCTGCGGGAAACGGCTTTCGGTTGCATTCCAGACGGCGTAAGCGGCGCGCTCGCGCGCGCTCAGCATCGACAAATGCCTAAGCTCCGTGTGCGGCGCTTCGACGGCGCTCGCGATCAACGTCTGGAATTGATCGACCAGATAGCGAATGCTCGGCGCGTCCCATAGGGCCGTGTTGTACCAGCACACCGCGCGCAGGCAGCCGTCCACCTCTTCGACCACGAAGTCGAGATCGAACTTGACGCCATGCTGCTCGAGCGGATAAGACGCGAGCGGCAGGCCGGCCAGATCGAGTTCCGAGCCACCCAACCCCATTCGTGCAGCCGCCACTCCGCGCATATGGTCGAGATGGGCTTTCTGGTACGTAAAGGACACCTGAAAAATGGGGCTGCGGCTCGCATCGCGCACCACGCCCAGTTGCTCCACGAGCAACGGGAACGGATAGTCTTGGTGTTCCTTCGCGCCGACCAGCACCTCCCGCACGTGCTGCAGAAACGCATTGAACGTGTTTTCGCCGTCCACACGCGCGCGCAGCGCGCAGGGGCTCGCGAAGTAGCCGACCGTGCGCGCGTAGCCTTGCGGCGGCCGCCCGAAGCGCGGCGAGCCGACCACGATATCGTCTTGCCCCGTATAGCGGTAGAGCAGCACGTAAAAGGTGGCGAGCAGCACCGTGTAAAACGTGACGTCCTGCGCGCGCGCGAGGGCGCGGATCTGCTGCGTGAGCGTTTTACCCAGCTCGAATGAATGACCCGCGCCAACGTGAGTCTGAACGCGCGGACGCGGCCGGTCGGTGGGCAGGTCGAGCACGGGAAGCTGGCTCAGCTGCTTTTTCCAGTAGGCGGCATGCGATTCACCCGCGGGGGACGCGAGCAGGTTTTGCTGCCACTCGACGTAGTCGACGTAAGACAGCCCGGTGGACGGCAATTCCGCCGTCTTTCCGTCAACGCGCGCCCGGTACAGCAGCCCCAGTTCTTCCATCATCACGATGAGCGACCACGTGTCGGCGGCAATGTGGTGGCAGTTCAGAAACAGCACGTGCGTGTCGGCAGCGCGTGAAAAAAGGCGTGCGCGGAAAACCGGGCCGTTTTTCAGGTCGAATCCTGTGTCAGCCTCTTGGGTCAGGCGCGCATGCAAGGCGGCAGCGTCCCATTGCGACGCATCGTCGTGCTGGAAATCCGGTTGACCGGGCGCATGGATCAACTGGACAGGTTCGCCTTCGGGTGCCGCGTACGTCGTACGCAAGACCGGATGCCGCTCAACCAGATCCTGCAATGCACCGCGAAATGCCTCCACGTTGAGCGCAGCGTGAATGGACCACGCCATGGGCAGGCTGTACTCCGCACCATTCGGATTCAGGCACCACAGAAACCACATGGCGCGTTGTCCGCGCGAGAGTTTCGCCATTGCGGGGGAGGGCGAAGACGGGGCAGCGTGGTCGGAGGAAGTGACGGCTTGGATTGTGTAGCGGTTCTGCGGTTGCATGCGGTAGTTATTACTTGTCTGGTCTTATTGAGTCGTTTCACGTCCACGACGAGGATCGGAGCGGCTGGCCGAAGAAATGTTGCCGGACGTGGCTGCGGAATCCGCGTCAGCGATCGACAGGACAAAACCGGCGGACGATTTATACCGAACGGAAACGCATATTTGATGACGGCCGACGTTGCACGATCGAACCATCGGTTCACGCAAAAGGGTCGACGCGATGAATGTCGTGCCCATCCCAACGGGTCGTCGTTCGGCCCGAATGAAAAACTTCTGATGGCGAACTCTAACGATGGCTTTCGCCCGGCTTTCTACGTGATTCGCTCAATCGGACGAAATGATGCTCGGTGTGCAGAAGGGAAAATGGCTCGGTTCGATTGCGCCTGCCGCTGGTTAACGACAGCTATCGCCAAACCTGAATGTCTATTGCGGGCGGTTGCTGCCAGCGGTCCGCGGATTCGATCAAGCGATCTCGGTTAAGGCATTTATGAAGGTATTTGGTAAGCTAAAGGGTGAGGTAATCAGCGAACGCTTAAATTCGCCAAGCAAATCGAAGCATCGCGCTCGAATGCTAGGCGCTCCATTTTCAAGCATCACTGGTCGACCACCGGACACGCGTCAGGTACTGCAACGTCCGCATCGGCGCGATCAATTAACCTGTCAGTTGACCAGGTTCGCGACGGACATGCGATAGATCTGACCGGCGCCGCGGCAATCGCGCATTCGAATCGTGTGCTGGAGGGGTAGCACTTGCCGGACTTCCTGAGAGTTCGCGCGAGGGCGGAGCATTGCCAGCCAGAACGCCATTCCTTCGCCGAGGATCAGGCCGCTGGCTTTTTGCAGGCGATGACCATCGATCGCTCGTTCGTCTTCGTGCCGAATAGGCCACTTCGGCTCGCGCCCACCGCATCCGCGTCTTCGTCGCTTCGGTCGATCACGTCGAAACCAGCCGTCTTGCAGATCTCCCCAGCTGCCTCGAAGCACTTGTCCCAGCCGCCGACGAAGCCGCTGCAGTTCAGCGTGTAGGCAGGTCGCCGATTTGGGGCAAAACTTTCGTGAACCGTGGCGCATGCACCAAGCGTTAGCATCGCGACGACACCCGTCAGTCCACGTTTCATTGTCCGCTCCCGGCTTTTCGTTATTCCCACTCGGCGACACCGTGATGACGCGAACACGTGCCCGAGTGGTGCTGGCTGAAACTGTATGTCCCGTCGCCACATCTTGCCGTGGCACCGACCGGCACGGCGCCGTTTCGGGAGTGCGCAGGCGAATGCACGATATGCCCTTCGTGGTTCACGTAGTGGCCGTGCTCCTGTAGTTGGGACTCGTCAGGCGACGATGGCTGGTAGGCATGGGCGATGCCTGCGAGCGCCAGCAGTGCAACGAGACTGCCGCATCGAGCTGTGATCAGCACGCGCACGGCGGCACGATTGCGACTCATGCGGATCCCTGTCGTCCTCGTTCTAATTTTGGGTGCCCGTCGCAAGCGGACCCTCGTCGGCATACGAGGCACGGGGGGCAGTGGCCATTTCAATGTCCATCATTGGAGTTGCGGGGTGGTATTAAAAACCCGTCATGCAGACGGGTGTAAGTGGGCAAAGCGTTGGTTGCCGCTACTTCTTCTTGGGCGGGGGTGCCGGTTGCTTCCTTGCCTGGCTCAAATCCGAACCCGCGACCGACTTCTGGTTGGGTGTGCTCTTCTTGTTCGAAAGCTGCTTGCTAGCGAGCTTGGCGTCTTTCTTTCCCGTAGCCATAAACACCTCTCAACTGGTTGTGATTGTACTGCTGAGCTAATGTAGGAATAATTTAACCGAATGTGCGAATAGCGTTTACCCGTGCCTGCCGGGTAAGTTGCACCAGGAACGTCGGGCGGTTGCAGTTTGAAGCGCTCAATCGCGCCTCCGTAGGCTCAATCGATGGGCGAAACAATACTGAGATCGCCCACAAGATCAAGAACATATTCGAACTGCTTCCGTGGGCAGAGGGCGGAATCGTTGCGGCCGGACGGCGGCAGACATCCACGGCAGCTAACGGGGCCATCCGCTCACCCACTTCGATTTCTCGTGGATCGCAGTTCGGCCTTTGCGGACGTTGGAGCGACACGAGCTGTTAGGCAGTTGAGAGGCGCTTTGCCGCCGTTCGCGCCGTCGTAGCCTCGCATGCCAGGTGCTGGGAATGAGTACTCGCGATCTACAGCCCGTCATCTGGGCCACTGCAGCGGCTAAGACGGCGATTGAGTTCCGGGAGACATCCGGCGCTACAGTCGTTGGCTGCTTGTCAACTTGAGCGGCCGGTCGCAGACGGTGCCCTGAATTGCTCCGGCGGCAACATCACAGGACGGTGACCATTTGTCGACTGTTGCGAATTCGAAAAATCAATCGAGCCGATTCGATGCATTTCGCATAAACCGCGGGAAAAAGCTGAATTTTACTTTGCGCGCTGGCAGATCGCTGTCATTCTTACCGCCAACATAGTCGGCCACGTCGAGAATATCCGGAAAGCCGTCCTTTATGTCGGATTAGAAAGTGTGGGCGGGCAGTAGTGGCACATCGACTATGCTGCGCCGAAACGCACGGTTCACGAATTATTTGGAGCATGCTTTAAATTCATGTTCGGGGAGGGCGTATGCCGCGAAGCGCGCCAGTTGAGAAAACCGAGGAAAGTTCGACAAGTGGCGCTAGCGCGACGATGACAACGTTTAGCGAATACCAAGCGATGGTCGAGCGCACCAATGAACGTCCCTCCCGCGCAGTCTCACTAATGGGTCTCGTCGGTGAAGTTGGTGATCTTCACAGCATGATGAAGAAGCTCCTCCTGCAAAAGGACAATCCCCTGTTTCGAACAGAGCTGCGAGAAGAGTTCGGCGATTTGCTCTGGTATCTGACCAGTCTGGCTTCTCTGTATGAAATCCCGTTGGCGGAGATCGCCAAAGCAAATGCCGAGAAGGCTGAATCGCTGTATTCGGAAGGAAGTGTCAACGTTTTCGATAGCGGCTTTGCGCCAGATGAGAGGCTGCCTCGGCGCTTCGTTGTCAACTTCTACGAGAAACCACTGGAGCGAAGCCTATACGTCAAGGTCTCCGTCAATGATGTCGTCATCGGTGATGCACTAACCGACAATTCACACGAGGACGATGGCTATCGCTATCACGATGTATTTCATCTCGCGTATGCGGCCGTACTCGGGTGGTCTCCCGTCTGCCGATCGTTGCTCAAGTGCAAACGCAAGTCGAACGCCAAGATTGACGAAGTGGAAGATGGTGCGCGCGCCGCTGTAATTGAGGAAGCTGTCTCAATTCTTGTTTTCAATCAGGCAGAAGAGCGAGGATGGTATGTAGACCGCAGTTCTATCGACATCGGACTGCTCAAGACCATTCGCAGGATGGTAACTGGCTTGGAAGTGCGCACTTGTACAGCAAAGCAGTGGCAGCTAGCGATTTGCCAAGGCTACGCCGTGTTCCGTGAACTAAAGAGAAATGGCGGTGGCGATGTGACTGTTGATTTGGACAAGCAACGCATTACATATCGTGTGTCACCCCCTACAAAATGGGTATCTTCGATCGCAAAGGGACGACGAGTATGACGATTCCCGTCGTTGAAGGTCCTACGGCACTGGAAGCTTGGCGCGCGGGCTGTTCTCTCCTACTTGACGCACGGGGCGAAGTCAGCAATCTGATTACTATGGTGGATCAACCGTGCGAAGCAGAGGGCGATTGGTTGAAGCAACATTCGCCGGCTCGCATAAAGGCCGGGGCAGATGACGCCTGCGACGTCGCCAATACGTTGTTTCCGCAGCGGACCTGCGACCGAGCAGCAACGCGATCGGAGTTCTATACCCGCTACCTGCAAGTTCATGACCGCGCTCGTAGATGGCAACGTGGGCGCCACGCATGGGGCACGTACTTTGAGCGGCTCGTTCGGTTTCCGCCGGATGGCGTCAATCAGCTAGAGCGTGCAATCGACAAGCTGAGCACATGGCCACAGCGCAACACCACCGGTCTAGTATTTCATCTCTCATCTCCAGCGGTAGATGCACCCCGTACAAGAGGGGGGCCTTGCTGGCAGTTTGGAGAAATTCTTTGGAACGCCGACGATTCCCTGGACCTTGTCGTGGTATACCGGAACCATGACTTCTTCAACAAAGTGCTGGGAAATTTCATCGGATTAGGCCGGCTGCTTCGGTTCATATGCGTGGCCTCGAACAAGCGGCCCGGAAAGCTTGTCTGCCATTCGGTTCATGCTTACTTTGACTGCTCTCAGCAGCAGCTTCGTTCACTGATTCAATGACGTCCGCCGATGAAAAGGAGACCAAGTTCCTCGACTTGGTTAAACGTGTAACCGCGTGCGAGAAATGCCCGCGGATGACGGGGAGCGCGCGCGTTCTCGGACCCGGTTGCGGTTCTCTTGACGCGCCGCTTATGTTTGTTGGAGAGGCGCCCGGGCGGCTCGGGGCCGATGGGTCGCACTTGCCCTTTCACGGGGATAAATCCGGTCACAACTTTGAGAGCCTCATCGAACAGGTAGGAATCAGTCGATATGAAACGTTTGTGACTAATGCAGTGTTGTGCAACCCTAAAGATGAACGTGGCAACAATGCGACGCCTACGCCTGTCGAGATCGCAAACTGCGCGCCTTTCCTGAGGGAAACGATCGAAATAGTCGATCCTTCACTTGTAGTTACACTTGGCGCTGTGGCGCTCAAGGCGTGCGGCCTGCTTCAAGCGCACGCACTTTCGCTCCGCGAGCACGTTAGAACGAACAACGCGTGGTTGCGCCGGACGCTGATACCTGTGTATCACCCGGGGCAAAGAGCCATGGTTCACCGCAGTTTCGCAAATCAGCTAAGTGACTACCAGTTCGTCGCTGAGACTCTGAAGAGGCGAAAGCGGCAGCGTAAGAGATCGGTCAGTGGCAAGCCTAGGGCTGATGCAGCAAAGCTCGGTCACGTTGCTCGCAGGATATTGCAGGGTAAGCCGGAAGGGCTTAGTTACTTCGCGCTTCATAAGTTGTGTTTCCTAGCTGAGCTCGCATCACTTGAAGCAACCGGGGAACGTCTTACGAATGCGTATGTCGTCCGGCAAAAGGACGGTCCATATTTTGTAGACTTGCACTTGGCAAAGCTGCCGCAGTTGGTCCCCGGAGTCATGATTCGGCCCGTCGGCAGCAAGGTCATGCTTGGGCTTGCCAGGCAGGTTGATTTTCTTACGAACGAGCCCATTCAGGCTCTGTCTGCCCATGATGAAGCAGCGGTAAAGGCCGTCGTAGTGAAGTATGGTGAGATGCGTGACGAAGAACTTAAGAGGGTCGTCTACCTGAGCAAATACATGCGCGCGCTACTCCGAAAGGAGAAATCGAATGGCGCAAATCTTTATAACGCCGCCGTGCTGCCATTCGTGACGAAAGACTCACGTTAGTCCACAACAGCTGCCTCGGTTCGGAATTGTGTAACTCTTTGAATTTTGTCAAAGGTGCCAATTTCGAGGGTCTATAGTTCGCGCCCTCGAATGACCACCTTTGAGCAGTACTTATCGACTATGCGCGCCCGAGAAGCGGGCAAGTGGCCGAAAAGGGTGGTCGTTAAGACCCATTCGACGGTGATGAGAGTTGCCATTCGTCGACGCCGGTTTGCGAGCGTCCGCAAAGGTATGTGCAGCAGTCGCACGAACCGGTTCCCAGACCATCCGCAAAGGCCGATATGCGCGCATTTAATGGTGAGCGGCTTTCCGAGTGATCCGGCCGTTCGAGCGACCGCCGGACGACACAGGTGATCGCCAGCAATTGGGCCGGTTCGCGCCTTACCGGACGAAACGGCGACGCACGCGATCTTATCCGCGTTTATTCTCCCGATCGAGTGCAGAAAATGCTTCACACAACAGCGCTTCCTGGTCGGTAAGGCGCTGTTTGTCGCGTGTGTGGAGTTTGCGCATGTTTTCCATCTTCCGCGAATCGCGGGCGTGTCCTGCAAATGGTCTTGGGCATCAGCGCCCAGTCCGGATCAAGGCACACAAGGGAGAGCAGAAATTCGCGGTGAGCCTGGCTCAGTGCGCGTGGCAGAACATGATGAATTTGCGCCTGGACTGCCTCGAGCTGGGCGAGACCGACCTCGTCCACCGTCATCCCCACAAAACCCGCCTCGTATTACACGTGCAAGCCAGGCGCTGATGGCGTCGAGATCGTCATCGGCGCCGATCTGGCGGCGTCCGGTGGCGCGGTTCGCGCCGTTGGCGGCCGTCCAGGTCGTCGGGTATCGCGAGCGTGTCGAGAGGGCGAGGCGTGATGAGGGCGATTTCCATGGGAAGTTGGTTGGCTTACGGCTACCCCTCAGACCCAGCAATTTCCGCACCCCGCTCTTTCTGACCCGCACCCGGCACCGCGAAACGGCCAACGATTCTGGTTGCGCAAAGGCGCAGCCGTGCGCGACCGGGCGTCTGTGTCCAGGTGGACGCGAGGACGAGGGATCGTAGATTTCGCAACTAACCGCCTCCGCCATCCTCACGCTCATTGCGGACCTGCCCGGGCATTACCTCAACTGGTTTGCCCGCGAAGGGTTTCCCAAAGGGGAAATCGGCCGCCTGCTCGCACTGATGCAGGAGATGGACCACAACGACCTGAAGGGTTTGCTCGATCCGCTGCGCAAACGCGGTTAGCGTCAGACAGAGCGAGGAATCGAACCTCTCGCCGCGCATGATCTATGCTGGCAGCACGACACACGCCGCACTCTGCGCGGAGACCCTTGCCATGCACCGTCCGCCTCTTGTTCTCGAGGTTAGCGGCTACACCGACGCTGATCACTGGAGCTGGCATCTCAAGGATGCCGGGGGCGCCACGCTGGCTGCGCACGCCGTGACCCTCGCGCACAGCGACTGGCGCCGCGAGGGGCTGTTCAACCTGCCCGCGTGGCTTCGCTACCATTGCGCGCCGGACACTGCTGACGAAGACGAGCAGCGTCATCTCCAGGCGTTCGGCGCATGGCTGGGCGAGATCGTTCTCGGGCCGGCAATCGCAGGCCATATCGTTGCGCATGGCAATCCGGACGCGCTGGTCCGGGTCGTCTTGCCGCTCGTAGCCGCGCCCTTGCTTGCGTTGCCGCTGGAGTTGGCGCATGCGAGCGGGCGGCCCCTCGGCCAGCGTGGCGTGAGCTTCGTTTTCGAGGTCGCGCGAGAGGGGCTCGCGCGCACGCCGGCGCCTGGCGGGTCGCTGCGCATTCTCGCGCTGTTCAGCGTGCCGCCCGCGGGCAGCCCGCTCAACCTGCGCGGTGAGCGGCAACACCTGCAGTCGCTCGTGAGCCGGCTTGCAGCACAAGGCCGGCGCGTCGAACTGCGGGCGCTACAGTACGGCGTCACGCGCAAACGGCTGGAGCAACTGCTGGGCGAGGATGGCGGCTGGGACATCGTCCATTTCGCTGGCCACGGAACGAGCGGCGCGCTGCTCCTCGAGCGGTCCGATGGGGCGCCGGACCCCGTGACGCCCGACGCGATCGTGCGCATGCTCAGCGTGACCACCGGGCGTTTGAAGCTGGTCGTGCTCGTTGCGTGCCATTCCGCTTCGGCGAGCGTGGGCGCGACGCTGAGCTGGCTTGGCGCGCCCGACACACCTGGCGAATCCGACGCCGATGCAGAGGCCGCCGGCCGCGTCGAGCAGGGTCTCGCGCAAATGCCCGCGTGGGTGCTGGAGCGCGGCCTCGACTGCGCCGTGCTCGCCACGCGTTACGCGGTCGACGATCAATACGCCGCGTTGTTGACCAACGCGCTCTATCAGCGCCTCCTCGAACGCGGCGAGGCGCTGCCGCGCGCCGCGAGTATCGCTTCGGAACACGCGCTGCGTGCGCTCGGCCGGAGCGGCTCTGCGCCGGACCCTCCGTTATCCATGACCATGCCGATGTTGCTCGGCAGGCACGCTGCCGACTTGAGGTTTGCCGTGCACCCGCACGCGAGTCTGGAGGCTCGCGATGCGGTGCCTGCGGTGCCGCCGTTTGCGGCGGAGCCCCGGCACTTCGTTGGCCGCGTGCGGGCGATGACGCAAGCGAGCGAAGCGCTCGCGGAGCATGCCACCAGCCGGGGCGTGCTGTTTCACGGCATGGCGGGAGCGGGAAAGACCGCCTGCGTGGTGGAACTTGCCTGGCATCATCTCCGGGCGGCTCGCTTCGAACGGGTCGTCTGGTACAGGGCGCCCGAATTGAACGCCGACGCTTCGATGACCTTGAGCGCGCTCGCGCTCGCGATGGAAACGCAGTTGCCCGGCATCGCCATGCTTCATGCCGTGGCGAGCGAGGCCGCGCTGGCCCAATGGCTGCCGGTGTTTCGGCAAACGCTGGAGACGAGCACCGTTCTGATCGTGATCGACAACGTGGAAACGCTTTTGACGGCCAGTGGTCACTGGTGTGACCAGCGTTGGTCGATGCTGATGCGCGCCTTCCACGATCACGGAGGTGCGTCGCGCGTGGCGATGTCGAGCCGCATCGTCCCCACCGGCATGCCCGCTTCCTTCGTTCTACTGACCGTGCATGCCTTGCCGCTCGACGAAACCTTGCTGCTGATCCGCGAGCTACCCAATCTGGGGGCGCTGCTCGAAGGCCGTTCGCCCACTGTCCGTGCCGCGCGCGGCCGCGAATTGTTGCGCGACACCTTGCGGGCGGTGCAGGGCCACCCGAAGCTGATCGCGTTCGCGGAGCGGCTCGCCGCCGAGCCGGAACGCCTCGCACGGCGGTTGCGAGACATCGGAGGTCCCGGGCAGGCCGATGCGGACGCAGCCGACGCTTACCTGGTTCGCGGCGAAACCCACCGCGACGTTCAGGCGTTCCTCGATCAGCTCGATAGCTGGACGCGCGCGCTGTCTCGCGCGCTCTCGAAGTCCGTGAGAACGGTGTTCCATCTGCTTTGCGCAATGGAGCCGGACGACCGGCGCAGGGCGGTCGTCGAAGCCAATTGGCCGACGCTATGGCGCGAAACATCTCACGGCGCACAGCATGTGGACATGCGCGCGGCGATCGCACGGCTCGAAAGCTGCGGGCTCGTCGAGCTGCGCGCCGCCGCGGGGCAACGTGCCCACGCCGCCTTCGCGATTCACCCGGAGGTGGCGCGCGCCGGGCGGGCCGAGGCGGGCGTGCAATTCCAGACGCGCGTTGACGAGGTGATGGTGAATTACTGGTATCACCTCATGCGCGTGACCATGGACAATGCGGCGCGGGTGGCGAGTGCCGGCGCCACGGTCGCGCTGGCAGGCTGGTCCGCGTTTCCCTATCTGCTGCGCAACGGCGAATGGGATCTTGCCTCGCAGATGATCGAGCGGGTGATGCGCGTGGACGACTCGCCGCGCGCGACCGCGATGTTGCTTCCCGTCGTCACGCGCATGGCGGCCGCCACCGCGAAAACACCGAAGGCGTTGATCACCCAGACTCTACTGGCAAGCGTGCTGGATCGGGCCGGCTTTTGGCGCGAAGCCGTGGAGCGCTGGGAGGCCGTGCTCGATGCGGCCGAGCGCGCGGACAACTTCGCGGTGGCGGCGCCGGTGTGCAAAGATCTTGCGAATGCCTAGCAGTCCGTAGACATCGAGAAAGCGCAGGCTTATGCGAAGCTGCATCACCGCTATGCGAGCCTGGCCGGGGCCGGCACGTGGAGCGAGTTGTCCGCGCTCGGGCAGCAGCTTCAGTTGCTCGCGCAAAAGGCACAGTACGGCGAGGTGTTGACGCACCTGCCCGAATTGCGCCGGCGAATGATCGCGGCGGGCAAGCCGGGGCCGCTGGAAGCCATGCTGGACTGGAACGTGCGCAACGTGATTTTCGATACGGCGAGCGACGCCGCGTCTCAATACGGCAGAGCTTGCCTCGCTGCGGCAATGAGCCACGAGGGCACGGAAGCGCTCGACTGGGAGACCCGCGCGCGCGCCGCGTGGCGCGCTTCCCTGAAGTACAACGGCAAGGCGCGCGCCGCCCATCGCCGGCGTGGCGCCCTGCCGCTCGAACTGGCGCGCAACCGATTCAACGATAATGGCCCGCTGATCGATCTGGGGCGCTACGCCGAGGCGTACGCGATGCTTCTCGAATGCAAGAACGTGTTCGAGTCGGAAAATGCAGTTGCCGAACTCGGCAATCTTTATTCGGCGCTCGGCACCCTCGAACAGAAGCGTAAGCACATGAAGCAGGCGCGCGAATTCGAGGCCAGGGCGCTGCGCTACAAATACCAGGGCGGCGACGCGCGGCTTGTCGCCATCAGCCATTTCAATCTCGCCAACCGCTATCTCCCCGCGGACGCGGAGTCCGAGATCGGCGTGGCGCATCGCCTGGCCGCGGCACTCATCCGGGCCGCCAACGATCCCGATCGTGCCGGGTACTACGCGGCGACGCTGAAAGCGCACCTCGCCCAAGGCGGTGGACAGGCGAGCGCCGTACTGGCCAGCGATTTCGACGCACTGTGCGCGATCGTCGAGACAATAGACGGCGTGACTTTTCGTGCGTTGATGGCGCGCCTCGCGCCGGGGCGCGAGGGCGCACTCATGAAAGCCATCATCGCGACCGCGCTCGACGCGTGATCGCACGCGCCTATGCCGTCTCGGCCACCGTGCACCGCAGATCTTTGCCGGTGACGCTGCCTTGCGCAATCACGTTATCGCTCGACGCCTGGAGTGCGAGCGGAGGCGAAGCGGCTTCGATTTCCCAGCCAAAAAAGGCGCCGATGGGCACGGCGCGCCGGCTTCGGGTGCTCCAGAGGCGCCGTTCATCGCGCCATGCTTTGGCGTCGGTTTCCCGTGTGGCGTTCATTGCCATCGACGAGAGCATCTGAAGCGCCAGCGTGTTGCTGGCAGCAAGGCAGGGTGGTCCGATTCTGCGCGCATGCGCGAGCAGCGAGAGGCAGTGCGCCGCGATGCCGGCATCGTCGCTGCCGCTATCGGCGTCGTTGTCGGCGACCGCTGCGAAGGCCCAGGCCGCGGCAACAGAGGCATCCGCGACCCAGTCGTACGCCGCACCGAGCGTTTGCGCGATCTGCGCTGCGTCGGCGATCTGGCCGGTGCGCGCCATGAGCAATGCTGCCGCGACGCTTGCCCACGGTGCGGCGCCGTGCGTCATCAACGCTTCGAGAGCGGCTGCCGTGTCTTTATCGCCGCTGTGCCAATCGTTATCGGCAATCGCCTTCGCGGACGCGACGAGCAGCGAATCGACCTCGCTCGGCAGGGCGCGCTGCACCGCGCCGATCAGCGTGGCCGTCAGTTCGTTCACGGGGCGCATCGTCACGACGAGATCGGGGCGCGACGCAGCGACAGCGGGCCGCAACGTCAGCCAGACGCCTTCGTCCATCACCGGCACGCCAACACGCCAGGGAGCGCGGCCTTCCACGGCAATCGTCAGCCGCAGCGCCGCGCGGCACGGCCATTGGCCGTGCACCAGCTTGAACATGACTTCGCTGTCGCAGGACTGCGCGACTTCGATCTGCGCTTGCGCCGCATGCCATTCGACCACGTCGGGCTGCTCCGTATCGGCGAGATCCGCGCTCGACAGACTGACTGTGAAGGTGCGCTGTTGGTTCGCTTGGGTCAGGAACGGGAAGTTGAGCGGGAACGGCGCGGGCTCCTGAAAACGCGTGGCGTGTTCCGGCAACGAGAGCGGCAAGTTGCCGGCCGGCAAGCCCCGGCTGGGCGCATTCTCGGGCGAGGGGCTGGAGAGGCCGGACCAATCCTGCGGCGACACCACCCGTTGCGATGCGCTTTCGCTCAGGTCGCTCAGGACGCTCAGCAGCCCGCTCCGGCGCGGTCTTGGCAGCGAGGTCAACGCGCTGCTCGGCGCAAAATCCGGGTCTGAGCCAAGCTGGACCGAGGCGGACGCATCGCCTTCGCCGGCCGGTGCCACTGTGAATGCCTGAGAGGTGATGCCGCCGCTGCTCGCGCTTTCGATGGTCGCGTTGTAACTGTCCGGTCCGAGCGCGATCTCTACGGGCTCGCCCGCCGCGGAAAAAACGCGGTTTACCGTCTGCGACTGCGTGCCGACGACGGTGATGCGATAGGCCCCCTGGCCCGGCGGCTGGATCACGACGGTGCGCGCCGTTTCATCGTTCATGGCAGTAACCTGACTATCTGTGCACAGGGATTGGCGTGAAACTTCGCCGGACGATAGGCTTGCGCACCGCTGAAGGTGGGTCTTGCCTCGAACTCGGTGCCGGTTGGCGCGACTTCGAGAAAGCAGTTCGTTTGCAGTGGCGCGGACTGGATGAACGTGAGGCCATCCGAGGCTTCGATCAGCGTGAGGTACGCCATGTCGGCGAGATTGTCGGTACGCACGACCACAGGAATGCGGGCATGCGGCACGGTGACCAGCGTCGCCTGGTTCGCGAATTTAGTGAGCGCCTCCACGTCCAGCGTCGAATAGCCGAAGGCCGCGTCCGCGACTTTCGGCACGTTGCAGAGCAACCGTTCGCCGGTGACGACCCATGCGCCGTTGCTGTCACGGTCAACGCACGCTTCGAAGCTGCGCAGCAAGGCCTGCGTGAAGTATGGCGGGTCGTGGCTGTCCGGGCCCCACGCGAGCTGGCCGAAACGCGAACCCGCAAGCGCGAGCGACCTAACCCGGGTTGACGCTATCTTCCCGAATTTCGCCTTGACCAGTACGACGCCGTCAAGGCCGTCGTACTCGGACAGCACGCTATCGACCAGTTCCTGGCACGCGTCGAGAAAGACCCAGCACGCGCTCGCGCCGATCACCGGCAGATTGGTCGCGAGGTTGCCAATGTTGAGCGAGGCGCCCCACTGGTTGAACGGATTGGTGAGCACGTCTTCCAGCAGCCCGGACACGCTGAGATCCGCCTCGGCAACGCCGTGCGACGACATGTAGAAAAACATGCTGTCATTGGGGCGGCAACGGGCGAGCCATGCGTTGCCAGCGGTTTCGACGTTGACGCGCGTCGCGGCACTCACGCCGTCATCGGCGCGTGGATCGTTGGCGAACTTGCCGATGTCCAGTTGATCGGCACCGGCGTCGGCGTCCGGATCGGACAGCAAACATTCGATCGATGCGAGCGGCGCCGTCAATTCGTCCTGGTGATCGAGCAGATAGCGGACAATCGCACGCGCGCCGGCCACGGTCGATTGCCGCGTAGCGGCCTCGCCAAGCTCGGGGAACCGGCCGCAGCCGATCACGAAGGCATGCGTCGCGGGCGCGGCCCCGGGCGCGCGCTGAAAGATCTGAGTCATGGCAAAAACCCCGCTTGTTTCATGCGTGCGTTGAGCCGCCTATAGAAAACGAGGTTCGTGAAGTAGGCGCTATGGGCGTCGGTGATGCCGGCGGTGGTGCTCGCTTCGAGATCCTCGACGTCTTCGAAAACCGGCTTTGCGAGGAACGACAACACGTCGAGCCGGTTATAGACATTCCACCAACGTTCCGCGCAGCCGGGCTTCGGCACCTTGTTGCCTTGGTTTGCACCACAGCCGGCGCTCGACGCCGTGAAGACCTTCAGTTCTTCGAACAATGCCACCTGGGAACCGACGGTGAGGAAGAGATCGGCCTTGAAGGGTGCGCCCAGCTCGTCGGTGAGCCCTTGCACGAAGGGCACGTCTGTTAAAAGGTCGTACAAAATGACGCCCCCCATGCTGTGCCCGCACACGATGAGCCGGCTGTGCGCGGCGTTCGCCGCGCTTGCGGCCGGAATCAAATACTTGCGGATCTCCGCGCGGATGGCATCGCGCGCGGCGCCCGCCTTGAGATACGTAAAAACGTCGCCAATGAAGATGGCCAACTGCGGAGTGAGCTTGCCGCGTACCGCGAGCACGGCCGGACTGTTCACGAGGTCGGTGGTCGCGCCCTTTAGCTGCGTCGCGGCGCTGCGCACGCTGTCGAAGAGCGAGAGCGACTGGTCCTGCAGGAAGGGGCGCGCGGCAACCTGCAAGCGGTCGAGAAAATCCTTGTCGTCGGTCGCGCCGGTCAGGCTTTTGCGCGCTTCCGGATTTTCGAGCGCCCTTGCCGCCGCGCTCCAGAAACGCACGGCGTTTTCCACGGCGGCGGGGTCGGAGCTTTGCGCTTGCTCGATTGCGATAGAAGAGAGCGAGCCGACGACGGCGTCCAGATCGCTCTTCGCTGCCCTGGCGAGCGTATCGCCGGGGGGCTGAAGCGGCGACGCGCCCGTCGTCCCGCCCAGGATGCCGCCGATGGCGAGCGGTGCGCTGCCTGCTTCGGCTTTCAGCACGTGTCCCGGAACGCACGCGAGATTCCACGCGGGGTGGGCGGCATGGACACTCCAGAGCGGATTTCGGATCGTCACCGATTTTTCGAACGTCTCGTTCTGGAACATCTGGTTGCGGGCTGCGAGCGCCGTTTGATACTCGACGTATTGCGCGTCGCCCGCGGCGTCCGAGCGCGGACCATCGACGCCATGCACATAGACCAGTTGATTCATCTTCGCTATTCCCCTGCTGATCGGTTGAACAGTGGAAGCAGTGCACGTTTTCGAGCGGTTGGAGCGGGACTGAACTCCTGAGCCCAGTCTAGTCAATCATGGCTCGAAATAGAAAGGCTCCCGAACGCAGCGGGTGCCGGTGTCGTGAACGACGATGGCGATGCTCATCGATACGAGTGCGCGGATGTGGCCTCGAGAACGCGGTGGCATGGGATATGCCGGTACGTGGTGAGCGGATTCTTGTGATCTTTGCTGGTGATTTAACCGATAAGGACTGTGTTCGTCTGTGGCCTTCCGCACGAACCGTGCTCATATTCCATCGCGCTTGCCCGGCAAAGAGGACGGGCGCGTTTTGATCTTACGGAGTTTCAATCGCAAACAGGCACCTTATGATAAGAAGACTTATCTTCATAGGCGCGTAGATGTCGGCATTTTGAAGATTCCGCAAGCACGATCGACGACTGGAGACGCTTTCCTTCGGGGCAGCTGTCAATCGAGCAAAACCGAAGCGGGCTAAGATCGCGCTGACCATATTCGACCGTCGGGGGGATCATGGCTACGTTCAAGGAACTGAAAGCACAAATGGCCGCGTTGGGGGGACAGGCGGCGGCCCGGACGGCAGAATTTGAGGAAGTGCTTGCGGACATCAGGGGCAAGGTCGCCGATTATGGGTTTACCGAGCGTCATATCTTCGGACGGCAACGGGGCGGCCGTGTAACCGCCGCGCGTGGCGTCGTGCCGGCCCGATATCGTGATCGGAAGACGGGGGCCACCTGGTCGGGACGGGGGCGGGCGCCCAACTGGATTAAGGATGTGAAAAGCCGCAGCAGATCGCTGATTCGTGACTGACGTCGGGCGAAAAAAGCCCGCTCAGGCGGGCATAAGTTTGGAGACAGAGGGGCGCTAGGCCAGTCAAAACTAACTTTAGCGCGCGCCGCTCGGCCGCACACCTATCCGTCCGAGGAGGGGGTTGGCATCCCTGCACCTCGATGACCCTGAAGCGACATTCAGTGCCCCCGGGAGCAGTCATTCGCGCCGCAGAACGGGCGTTAGCGTGTAAAGGACCTCAAATCTCTCGCATACGAGAGGCATCGAACTGTCAGCCACCCGACCAATTCGGCCGCACTCGTCTGTGAAGAAGCGCCAGTGCTCCGCCCGCCAGTGCGTTAATGAAAGATCGCCTTCTCCTTCGCTCGCCGCGAAATCAGCACTGACGCAATCAAACGGGACGATTTGCACTTCGGTGACTCGCCGAACGAACGCAGGTCGATCGTGCCAGTCAAGCACTATTTCAACGTCTCCAGCCTTGGGAATTGACTCGCCGTCGAAGTCCCACGACCAAGGCAGACTGCAGGTACCACGCTTCACGCCAGCAAGAATGAGTGCGATCAGCGACTCCGAAAGAGCCTCCGAATCTCCAAAGCCACCGATTCGGACGTTCCCTTCAGGTAGATGTATGCCTTGCTCAGCCAATTCGGCGACTAGCTCGTCTACACTTTTGTTCATCTATATCGACGTCCTTTCGATTGCATCCATCTGTATCGGAACTTCACACATTGATTGTCGACGATTGATGGGGTGTTGTCGAATATCGCAAACTGGCCGTCCTCAACCTTTCTCATGCTCCAAGTCGTCTGGCTCCTGCTCGCCCTGGGAGAGAAGATCAGATAGCTCCGGCGGGGAAAGCCGCTTCATTTTCTTTTCGAGCTTGCGATCGTATTGCCGGTCGTTGGGATCTGATGATGCCTGAGCCTTGCGGGCGTATTGCTGGACGAACAGACCGAGTTCACCAGCCAGCCGAGATTTTGTGCGCTTCGTAGTCATTTGGCGATCTTGCTCTGCTCGCAGTTGTGCCTGGCCCTCGACGGATCGGCGCCGCTGGAGCTGTGTTTCTGACGAACCGCCCATTGATACCGTTCGACCAGCTTTTCGGCAGCGGAGAGCGCCTGTTCACGCCATAGTTTCTCGGCGGCCTCAATGCAAACATCCTCGCGTTCCAGCGCATCTGCAGCCCAGTACGCACGGACGTTGCCGACTGGAAGATCGTCGGTCTCCGATGCAATCGCACGAAACAGTAGAAACTCCGGCTCGTTTTGAACCTTGGTCCAATACGCCAATGGAAGCATGACCCGAGCTGTTTCAATCACGCCAAAGCGACCTTCAAGCAAGTCCAGCGCTCTGGCGCGAATCTTTCGACAGTGTTTGCGCCAAAGCGCTTCGTTCCTGACTCCAAGAGGAATCTTCATCTCTTAGTGCATCACGTTTGCCGACGCCGAATCGTATAAATCTCGGTCTTCCAGTCGAGAAGTAATTCGGCGACGCGCTTGGAATGTTCCAGATTCGCATCTAGGCCCATGCGATCAGTCGCAACGTCGTCGAGGTATGCTGCATTGGCTGACGCGTCCATTCCCTCCTGCAACATTGTGAAAACCTTGGGCAGATACCCTTGATGTTCGTCGCGTGCGGCCGGACTGGTTGCGACGCCAATTGGGTCCCAGACATAGTACAGAACCTCATCCACTCGCCTGTATAGCTCCAACTCGGTATCGGCCAATTTCCGCCCCATCGCCTCTTTCCTTATTTGCGCACCCGGCCATCGACAGGCCAGTACGGCAATTGTCCACAATCTAGGCAACGCCGTCGACCGGCCGCTCCTGGCCGACTGTTGTTGGCGCTCGTAGTTTCTGCTAGCCATGACCACGGATTTTGCTAGCAACGGAAAGTCCTGAGCTTGGCGCCGGACAAGCAATACAGCCCGATTCCGACGATTACGCCTCCGTTGCATTTGTGCAACGATTCGGGCGGGTGACGCCCGCTAATTTTGCTAGCGCGCCTGCGATGTCCTTTAATTCCGCTAGCGCGATCAAGCGCGCGGGCGAGGGCACCATGGCATCCTCTGACGGGACAGGCAGTCGTGCCAAGAAGGTAGCGGCAGTGCTACGGCCGCTCGGGCGGGGGCCGCTGACGCGCGTTCAGGCAAAGCGGGCCGGACAGCTACTCGACGTCCACTGGACAACTGTCTACCGGCTGCGGCAGCGATTTTTGGCGAACCCTGTGACTAGCGCTCTCGACCCTCAGCACCGTGGTCCGACGCCGGGCGGTCGCCGTTTGAGTCCGGCCGCCGACAACATAATCGAAGAGGTTGTGCAAAGTTGGCTACCGGCGCAGCCTCAGTTAGCGCATCCTGCAACCGATCTTGTACTTGAGATTCGACGTCGATGCGTCGCCGCGGGGGTGGAGCCTCCCAGCCGGTCAACTGTGTCCCGGCGATGGTCAGAGTATTGCGAGCAGGACGCGCTGCGGCGTGCCGCACTTCCTGAATCGCAGATTGCGCCTGGAACTTTTCGGGCTCACCATCCCCTGGACATTGTGCAGGTCGACCATACACAAGCGGATGTGCTGCTGGTCGGTGAGCTGGACAGAAAGGTGATCGGCCGCCCGTGGCTTTCGGTTGCGTTGGACGTTGCCACGAGATGTGTACTTGGCTTTTACGTCGGCATGGAAAGACCGGGGGCGGCTACGGTTGGGTTGCTTCTTACAAGAGTTGCATTGTCCAAGACACCATGGCTTGCAAAGATTCGGGCCGAGGCAGTGTGGCCCATGCGCGGTATTCCCCGCGTTTTGCATCTCGACAATGCTGCCGAGTTCAAGAGCCGGGCGCTTCGAAGCGGCTGTCGCGAGTACGGTATCGATCTGATGTATCGTCCGGTTGGGCGGCCGCACTTCGGCGGTCATATCGAACGTTTCAACCGGACAATAATGGAGCGCGTTCGCGGTTTGCCCGGTGCGACTGGCTCTTCTACGAAAGGACGTAAGGCACGGCAGGCAGAGAAGGGCGCAGCGCTAACGCTCGGGGAATTCGAGCGATGGCTCGCGATCGAGATAGGAAGACGATATCACCAGAGTCCTCATCGTGGTCTTCTGGGCGCGACGCCATCGGATACCTGGCGAGCACTCTCGCATTCGGCCGATACGCAACAGTTGCCGGCGGCAGGCGATGCAGAGTTGCGGTTCCTGATCTGGTTCCTGCCTTTCGCGCAAAGGACAATACAGGCGGACGGCCTCACGATCTTCCGTATTCGTTACTGGCTGTTAGCGCCGATGTAAAACTGACCCACCCGCCGAACGAAAACTGACCCACCTGGGAGAGGATGGCGGCTTTTGCCGCCGATGCTGACTCAGGAGCAAGCAGTGGAAATCAAAGTATTGGCAAGGCGAGGCACGCCGGTGCGGGAGATAGCCCGGCAGGTGGGCGTCTCGCGGAACACCGTGCGGAGGTAACTGCGCGACGACGATGCGCGTCGCTACAAGGAACGAGAGCCGCGCCCGGCGAAGCTCGACCCGTTCAAGCCGTATCTGCTCGAACGAATTGCAGCAGCCAGGCCGCACTGGATTCCGGCGACGGTGTTGCTGCGTGAGTTGCAGGACGCAGGCTACGACGGTGGCATCAGCCAGCTCAAGGTGTTTGTGGCGCAATACAAGCATGCCGAGCCGGAGCCGGTCGTACGTTTCGAGACACCGCCGGGCCGACAGATGCAGGCCGACTTCACGACCATCCGCCGAGGCCGCTCGCCGTTACTGGCGCTGGTTGCGACGCTGGGCTACAGCCGTGCGAGCTACGTACGCTTCACGAGCGGCGAGGATGCCCAAACGCTGTGCGAGTGCCTGCGCGAAGCCTTCATTTACTTCAGCGGCACGCCTGAACAGGTGCTGTTCGACAACGCGAAATCGGTCATCATTGAGCGCGATGCGTTCGGCGATGGCCATCACCGGTGGAATCCGCAATTGCTGACGCTGGCAGAAACGTATGGCTTCACGCCGAAGGTGTGCAAACCGTATCGGGCGAAGACCAAAGGCAAGGTCGAACGCTTCAATCGCTACCTGAAGGAGAGCTTCGTGGTGCCGCTTGCGGCCACGCTCAAGCAGTCCGGCCTGAAGCTGGATGTTGACGCCGCAAACAGCCATATCGGTCGCTGGCTGGCCGAAGTGGCGAATGCACGGGTGCATGCCACCACGAAAGAGAAGCCATCGGTCCGGTTACCACAGGAGCAGTCTGCACTCCTGCCGTTACCTGCGCCGAAATCGGCGGCCGCTCCGACAACGACGAGGCTCAAGCGAGTGCTGCCCAGCGAGAGCCTGCAGCATCCGCTGGCCGTCTACGACGCGCTGCTGGAGGTGGCCGCATGAATCTCCAGCATGAACGCATCGCCGGACTATGTGCACAGTTGAAGCTCGACCGTATCAGCAGTGACTGGAGCGCACAGGCCCAGAGCGCGGCCAACGCTGACGCCAGTCACGCTGACTTCCTCGAGCAACTGCTGACGAACGAAGTTGAGGCCCGCGAGGAACGCAAACGCCAGACGCTGACCCGACTGGCCGGGTTGCCAGGTATCAAGACGCTGGAGCAATACGACTTCGGCTTCGCCAGCGGTGCGCCGCGTGCGCAAATCCAGGAACTGGCCGGCCTCGCGTTCATCGAGCGCGCCGAGAACGTCGTGCTGCTGGGGCCGTCGGGGGTGGGCAAGACGCACATTGCGAGCGCACTGGCTTACCGGGCCACGCAGGCTGGCATCAAGACGCGCTTCATTACGGCCGCCGACCTGATGATGCAACTGGCCACGGCCCGGCAGCAGAACCGGCTCAAAGAGTTCTTTAGCCGCGCCGTTGCCGGACCGAGGCTGCTCGTCATCGACGAAATCGGCTATCTGCCGTTCGGTCGCGAAGAAGCGAATCTGTTCTTTAACGTGGTCGCCAAACGCTACGAGCGCGGGGCCATCGTGCTGACGAGTAATCTGCCGTTCACGCAATGGGCCACGGCCTTCGCCGATGACCAGACGTTGACGGCAGCGATGCTCGACCGACTGCTGCATCACGCGCATATCGTGCAGATTACCGGCGAGAGCTACCGACTGAAGGACAAACGAAAAGCTGGACAGACCACGCGGGCAATTGCGAAAGCCGCCGCGTGACACGGAACTGGGTGGGTCAGATTTACTTCGGCGTTTCGCCGAAAGGTGGGTCAGGATTCAGTCGGCGTTGACAACTGGCATCCGTTGTTCGCCGCCTGGCGAGAAACTCGACGCTCGGTGAGTGTTCGGTACCATCCCGAAGATCTTTCACGGATTTTTGTGAGTGGAGGAGGCAAGGAATATTTTGAGGTTCGTTATGCTGACTTGCGGCGCCCGTCTATCTCGCTATTCGAACAACGGACCGCGCTGAAATCCATTCGGGTGCAAGGGCAACGTTCGATCTCCGAGAGCATGATTTTTCGCGCAGTAGAGGATCAGCGTCGTGTAATTGCCGATGCCACCCGCGGGACAAGGGCACATCGGCGTCCGCGCCCGCGGCGCTTGCCGGCGATCGAGGCATTCAACGATCTTTCTCTCAGACAGCAGGATTCTGAGAATGAGAAAGACCAGGTCGACTACGACTCTCCGGTGAAAGCCTATGACGTCGAGCAATGGTGAGGTGCAACATGAAGCAGGCCGTGTTGTCACATTTACTCCCAACCGCGAGAGAGCAGGCCCGGTTGGGAACCGAGGAACGAATACGTAGCCTTCTTCGCGACCGGTGGATTGACTATCCTCGCGCCAGCGAAGCGCTGCAACTCCTGGAGCGTCTCCACGAGACGCCGCGGCGTGACCGCATGCCATGCTTGCTCATCCACGGCGACTCAAACATCGGCAAGACGAAGATCACTGCAAAATTCAAGCGCGCGCATCCCAGCGAGTTCGATGAGCGGAGCGGCGTCGAAAGATGTTCAGTCGTCGCCATGCAGATGCCTCCGACACCTGATCAGCACAGGTTTTACTCGGGCCTGCTGTTCGAGCTCGGCGCTCCCCACAATCCCGCAGCTGGTCTGGCTTCGCTGGAGAGGCTCGCTCGTGACATTCTGCGACGCGTGGCACCCCGGGTCCTGATTGTCGATGAGGTACATCACCTGCTTGCCGGTACCTATCGGGAGCAACGCGCATCCCTGAATCTGCTCAAATATCTCGCGAATGACCTGCAGATCAGCATGGTTCTGGTCGGCACTCGCGACGCTGTACTGGCCCTCCAGACAGATGCCCAGATGTATAGTCGCTACCGACCGTTTGAAATCCCACGTTGGAGGGAAAGCGATAGCCTCAGGCGCCTTCTGGCGGCGTTTGAGCGTGTACTTCCGCTGCGCAGGCCATCCGATCTGACGCGACGCGAAATCGTTCAGTTCGTGTTGAGCGCGAGCGGCGGGCTAACGGGCGAAATATCGACCCTTCTGAACGACGCGGCCGAATTCTCGATTCGCAGCGGCGACGAGTTCATTGGTATGTCACATCTCGAGCATGTCGCGCGAGACGCCGCCTGATTCTGTGCTTCCGTGGCCGGTCGCCCCGAGACCGTTTTTTGAGGAGGCGTTTGGTGGCTGGCTGGGCCGGGTTGCGGCCCGATATCAGATAAGTGTTCGAATGCTCTGGGAAAGGAGCGTTCCGAGCGCGTTGCCGACGCTTGGCACTGCGGGGTGGATATTGTTTCCGACACTCGACGCGTCTACACTCGAACGGCTCTCGAGGCTGGCTCGTTTACAAGATGGCCGCCTGAAGTCGATCGGGACACCGGTTGGTTGGATGACGAACCGTCAACGCCTCCCATACTGTTTCCGCTGCCTTGTACTCAACGATGCTGATGTATGCGCTCCGCGTTGGAAGAGAGAATGGCTCGATCCGACAGCGGACTATTGCAGGGTACATCATGCGCCACTTGAGACGTTACCGGCGTCCGTTTTACGCAATGCCGCCAATTTTGCCGCAGCACTTAGGGCGATAAATCGTTATCGCGAGGACTGCAGCTATCGCTACCCCGGCAAGGCACGCTAGCTGAATTAATGGCCAGGCTAGCGCTTCTGTGGACACCGCTAGCGGAAATTGCGAGCTGCAACAGCTGCGAACCCAGCAGGAACGACAGCGCGACAAACCCCGACGCAAACGCGCCCATCAGCGAGCCGATCGTCATCGCGCGACGCCGCCAGGCGGCATAGACATCCGGTTCCGCCTCAGCCACCATGATGATCAGGGGCAGGTGAGGGAAATTCCTGAAAAAGTACAGGCGACGGACACCGTCGATCGTCGACGTGTCGGAGAAGCTTCCCTCGGGAGCGGTCAGGAATTGCCTGAAGGTGTCTGTTCATGCTTTGTGGATGTCTTGTGTTAGCGACTCTTAACAGATGATGTTTTTTCGAGTCTCTCTCACATGTCCTGGAGTGATATCACTGCTACTCCTACCACGATCACGATGATTGAGAAAAATTTTCTAACTACGCCTCCGGGAGAAATATCCTCGGCGATAAATTTTGGAAACAGCTTCGTTGCCAGGAACCCAAAAGCCAAAACGAACAGCGGGTGGATACTGACGACTACCGAAACCAAAGCTGCACCGCCTCCCGCAGCCAGAGCGGCCATGAAGAATACATAGCCCCCAACATCAAAGATGTTTGTCGCCCCGAAAATTCCGAATTGCTTATAGTTCAAAACTTTTAGATCATCAATGATGAGCTTTCTCCATTTCGGAACCAATAAAAGCAACATCCCACCAAGGGCATAGCCAGCAAAGTTGAAAATCAGCACCGAGTGCAAGCTCGTGACTTTCAATATCTCATCTGAAATTACAGTCGAGACAGCTCCCAAAAAAGCAGAAATTAGCAACACGACTACGTGCCGCGGATGCCCCAATCCTCCAATCGTCTGCCTAGACATGCATAGTATTAGAATACCAACGACGATCAAAGCGAAGCCAGTCTGTTGCCTAGATGTCGGAATGGCATGAAAAATCAGCACTGATGCGGCCAATACAAATATTGGTTCAGATTGGTGAATCGGAATCACAACCGATACATCCATATCCCCCAAGGAGTAGCTATATGCAAAATATTGTAGAAATATTGCGAGACCAGAGCATATATTTATCGCCACCATATATAAGTCCAGATCGGCGGGCCGGAAATAGGCATAAATTGCCATCGCAAAAAAAATATTCCCGATACTCAGCAAGAAAATGAACGAAATCCAATTGGATGCAATATTAGTGATTGCAAACTTGTCAACAATATATGAGAGACTCCAAAGCAGCGGTGCCAGAAGGGCAAAATATAACCAGGTCATTTCTCGCTCCCGAGAACCTCGAGAATCGTATTTTTGCTATCGTTCAATAGCTCATTCGAGAAGTCATCGGTAACATGATCAAAAATAAATGTATTGTTATATCCGAAACCATCAGAAGTTTCGAAGCCGACTATTTTGTCAAGGATTGCTGGAAGCTCGCCAAACCGAGATGAGTGGTTTTTCTTCAAAAGCTTCATAGCGTTGCCGTAGTGCGCCGCTTCATCTTTAGTAGCATTACGAATCCATGCGGACAGACAATCAGGCCCAAGACTATCAAAAAGCTTGAAGTCCTGCTTATAAGCCCGAGTGCTAGTAACTTCATCGAATGCAATTGACGCCAATATGGTGAATTCATCAACCATGAAGGATGAAATGGATTCAAATTCCGGCTGTCTGGATTCGATTTCTTTGTCGATATCTTCTTCTCGGAAACCATACAACACACTATTGATCTTTCGAAGACCTCTATAGTGGTTTTGTTCATCCAAATGCCAGAGGCATGCGAACTCTAAGAAATCATCGCTCAGCTGTAAATCACTTCGATTCATGAGATATATCAAGAAGTGCTTGGAATCAAACTCAGCGCTCATGTCATGCCAAAAGTGTTCTTGCCGTGATTTTATGGCATCCCTAGATCCGGTGATGCGTTCGGGAGTCAGATATTTAAGTAACTCAACTGAAGACCAGTCATAACTTTTCAAGCCGATTGACGATTTTAAATAGCTCATGATTGCGCTCCGTGCAATTATTCCATGAAGTTTTGAAACTGCCACTTATCAGACGAAGCAGTGGAAAATAGCCCTTTATCCTCTCCCACAGGACTCCAATCAGTGTATTCCCCCAGCATTTCGCCTAAGTAGGGCTTTGCATTATCTAGCACGAAGATAAAGTCCATCTCTTCCGCCTCAATGATCCCGCAACGTGGATTAGCAATTGCCCATTTCATACCTGCTATAACACCGGCCACGACTTGCAAAGAGGTAGCAGAGCTTTCAGGGTTGAGCTTTTGAGCAACCGAGTTCTCCATGTAGAACCCAAACCAATATGCATTTTTCTTATGCCCCATCAGAAGCACGCCAAGATAATCCCCTCCCGAGGCGATATCCGGTCCTTGCAAAATTCTCCCTTGTGCCTGTGGATTCCAAGAACAACCACTAAGCTCGTGAATGGAAAGTATAGCGTCATTGCAAGGATGGTAAGCATAAGTGACCGTAGGCCGATAAGCGGCTCGCTCACCTTCAAAGTACGTTAGATAATCCGACAGAGAAACAACTTCATTATGAGTGATCAAAAAGCCTAAGCATGGGCCAAAAGCAGGAGTCCAGGTTTTCAATCTGACCGAGGCGCCCGGGCGGTTCAAATAGATCGCGCTATTGCAGCCTGTAGTATGCAGCTGCCCCTCTGGCGGTAAGCGAAGTTCATGAGTCCCCCAGCCTAACTCAGCAGGCTGGCAACCTTCGCCAATAAACCCATCAATTGACCAGGTATTTACAAACTCGCCAGGCCGCTTAGGCAGTTTTGCAATCTGGGTATCATGCTCCGCAATATGGATTATTTTCACATCTAGATCAGCAGACAGCTTCGCCCACTGCTGACGAGTTTGCGGGATTGGCTGGCTTATTCCGTAAATATCATCCCGAATATTCAGAAGTGCCCGCTTTACGAAATGAGACACCAAACCCGGATTTGCGCCGTGCGCTACGATAGCTGTAGGGCCATCTTGACATTTAGCCTTCAACGTAAGCATGGCTTCCCTGAGGGCGTAGTTGGTACGCTCTGCAGGCTCTGCATCTGCATTTACATAATGTCCGGCCCATGGTTCAATGCATGTATCAATATATTTTGTTTCTTTCTGCTGGCAAAATGAAACCAGGTCGACACTTGAGACATTGACGGACAGGTTGATTACAAAGGAGTCGGAATCTAGGTCGCTCAGCAAGTCTTCAAGATTTTCCTTAGCGACGCTCGCCGCCACCCAAGTTACAGGGAAATCGAAATCAGCGCTGAGCCTCTGGGCGCCATATGGATCTATTACCTTAAGGCTTTCAATTTCGCCCCCGAACTCACTGAGCAAGTTTGGCATAAGTGCAGATGCAATGGTTCCGTAGCCAATCAACACAATCTTCATGAGCATTCTTCCTTGACAGGAATTTGCGAGCGGACAGGGAGATATACCTCGGCAGGGAGGCTGATCTGCCGTCGAAATCCTGGACAGAAATGAGTGTTAGTGTTTCGGAGCAATTTTCCCCATGACACGGGAGGTTGGCGATGAAACGCAATCAGTATTCGGTGGAGCAGAACGTGGCCGCAGCAGGGGAGATCCGAGCAGACGTATTACCGCTGGAAGAAGCTAGATCTGGGCCAGGAGTCGAACTAGGGTGCGTGAGCTGAAGCAGCTCCAGGACGAGAATGCGCGGCTCAAGAAGCTGGCTGCGGAGCTCAGTCTGGACAAGGCGATCCTGCAGGATATCGCCACAAAAAAGTGGCCCTGCACGCGCTGAAGAGAGAGGCCGTGACCTACGTCATGCATCACTTCGGTCTTCCGACGCAGCGGGCGTGCCGTCTGGTGCGGCAGGCGCGCAGCACGCACTACTATCGCAGCGTCAAGGATCCGCAGAGGGCGCTTCGGCAGCACATGCGTGAGATTGACCCAGACCCGCGTGCGGTATGGCTACCGACGCGTTCACGACTGCTCAAACCCGAAGGCTGGCGCGTGAGCCGCAACCGGATCTACCGGCTCTACGCTGAAGAACAGCGGCAGTTACGCTCGAAGTTGCCCAAACGACGCAAGATGGTGGTGTCGCGCCGTCAGCGTTGCGCGCCGACGCGCCCCAACGAGGTCTGGAGTCTGGATTTCGTGGCCGATCAACTCGCCAATGGCATCTGCCTGCGAGCCTTGACGATCGTGGATGTCTTCAGCCGTGAGGCACTTGCCATTGAAGTCGGACAGCGCCTGCGTGCAGAGGACGTTGTGTCCGTGCTGAACCGGTTGGTGGCCCAACGTCGGGCGCCGCGATGCCTGCTCGCCGATAACGGCAGCGAGTTCTCCGGCCGTTCTGCTGGATATGTGGGCGTACCACTACAAGGTACAGATCGACTTCAGCCGTCCGGGCAAGCCCACCGATAACAGCTTCATCGGACGGGTCATGTCGGTAGCATGGCCATCATTCCGCATTTCTTCGAGAACGCGTTCCTGGGCGGCTATCCGAAATCGTGCGCGAACCAGACCCCGGTGAACTCTTCTCGAGAGATCCATGGCCCCTTCCGAACGGCCAACATTTTATGACGAACGTTTGCCAGAACCCGGTTGTTGCGTCATCCGCTAGTGTTCTGTCCCAGAAATAACTTTGCATAGCCGAGCCACTTTCTGGAGAATTGAATCGGCGGTCGCGGTCCATACGAACGGCCGGCCGTGTTGGTTGTACTGCTCGATATATCGCTCGATGCTG